>DASSTH010000001.1:0-5369 GCA_035708025.1 Nakamurella sp.
GAGGCCGTGCCGCCGACCGACAACGAGCTGCTGATGGAGATCCGCGACCTGCTGCGGCAGCGCAACGCGTCCTGAGCCGGCGCGGGCGCTGCCCCGCACTGTGGTGGTCGGCGGGTGTGCCGGCCGGTATGAGGATTTGCCGTGCTGGTCGAGGGTGCGCTGTTCCGTGGACCGCCGATCCAGCGTGCGTCGGTGACGGCTACCTGTCGTGGTGCGGCGGCCGGTTACGCCGGTAGTACTCGGCATCGAAACCGGTCCGCTCCCCCGGGTCACGCTCGTCGTCGGTGGTGGCCGGCAACACGTCACCGAAGATCTCGTCCAGCCGGCGACGCTGCTCCCGGCGCCGTCGCTCGCGATCCTCGGGGCGCTGGTCGCCGCCCCGTTGCGGGCCGCGGGTTCCGTCCCCGGACGGCCGCTGCGCCGGCGGCTCGGGCGACGGTACCGTCATGGGATCCAGACTGCCACCGACCGAGGAGATGACAGCGATGGGGTTCGTCGACAAGGCCAAGGACAAGGTCAAGGACACAGCGGAAGACATCGCGGAGAAGGTCGAAGACATCGCCGACAAGATCGAGGACGCCGCCGAGCCGGCCTGGGAGAAGGCCAAGGACGTGGCCGGCGACATCGGGCAGAAGGTCGGCGAACTGGCCGGCCCGGCCTGGGAAAAGGCCAAGGACGTCGCCGCGGACCTGGGCGGCCGGGCCAAGGATGTGGCGGTCACCGTCCGGGATCGGCTTCGCGGCGGGGACGACGGTGCCGAGGGCGAGCAGGGCGGTGACGAGCCCACCGGCGAGACCGGATCCGGATCCGCCGGCTGACCCGGGCGGGACCGGTCAGGACTCCGGGTCGCCGATCCTGGCGGGTCCGGTCAGGACTCCGGGTCGGACAGCTCGCTGATCACGTGCACGGCCAGCGGGATGAGGGTGGCCAGGCCGTCCCGGATCGCCGCCCGCGACGAGGCGATGTTCGCCACCACCGTCGACCCGGAGACGCCGACCATGCCGCGGGACACGATGGCGTCCACCACGCCCGCCGCCATGCCGGACCAGCGCAGTGCCTGCGCGATGCCGGGGAGGTCACGGTCGATCACCTCGGCGGTCACGTCCGGCGTGACGTCGCGCGGCGACACCCCCGTGCCGCCGATGGTCACCACCAGGTCCACGCCACCGATCACCGCCGTGTTCAGTGCGTTGCGGATGTCGGTGGAGTCGGACGGGACCGCCACCGACCCGTCGACGGTGAACCCGGCCTCGGTGAGCAGTTCGGTCACCAGGGCGCCGGCCCCGGAGTCGTCCTCGCCGTGCACCAGATGGTCGGAGATCGACACGATCAGTGCGCGGCCGGCGTGCGGAAGCGTGGTGGTCACGGTCCACTCCCTGGGGCTGGCTCGGCGGCGGCGCCGGATCGCGGACACCGCCAGGGCCGGTTCAGCCTAACCATCGCGTTACCCGGCCAGGAACTCCACCACCCCGCGCCGGAACGGCGACGCCGGCACCGTGCTGACATGGTCGCGGCCCGGCACCGCCAGGAACGCGCCGTGCGGCAGCCGGTCCGCCAACTCGCGGCCCCCGGTGGCCAGCCCGTCGTCGGTGCCCGCGACGATCAGCGTGGGCACCGCCGGGAGCGGGCGGCCGGTGGGCGTGCCGCCGGAGCCGGACAGCCCGCCGACCAGCGCGCGCAACGCGACCAGATCGTTTCCGGGCGCCGCGGTCGCCAGCGACTCCAGGCGCCCCTGCTCGACCCCCTGGAACAGCGGCCGGGCGTCGAACCCGCCCAACACCATGCGGCGGATCGGCAACGCCTTCCGTATCGCGAGGGTCCAGCACAGCCGCGCGCCCAACGAATACCCCAGCAGGTCGACCACGGGCACCCCGGCTACCCGCGCCACCCCCGTCACCGCCGCGGCGTCCTCCACCGCGATCCCCGTCACCGCCGCGATCAGATCGGCCAGCATCCCGTCCAGCGTGTAGGCATCGGGGCCATGCGGCCGGTCCGAGAGCCCATGGCCGCGCAGGTCGGGGGCGATCACCGTGCGCCCCGCGCGGGTCAGCTCCGCCAGGTGACCGGTGCGCAGCCAGTTCCGCTCGGCCGAGGACGCGAACCCGTGCACGGCCAGCACCGGCGGGAGCAGCCCGGCGGCATCGGCGACCCGATCCGGGCCTCCCGGGGGCCGAGCCACCAGCACCGACAGCCTGGTCCCGTCGGCGGAATGGACGGTGTGGCGCTCGGTGTCGACGGTGGTTCGGCGGTGCGGGCCGGACGGGTGGGAAGGCACGGGCGGTATTCTCGCCGCGCCCCAGCCGCACGATTGCAGGAGGTCCGGTGGCCGCTCGCCGCAGCACGGCTCGTGACCTGGCGCAGGTGGCGGTCTTCGCGGCGTTGATCGCGGCCCTCGGCGTTCCGGGCGTGCTGACCCTGGGCAGCACCGCGGTGCCGATCACTCTGCAGACCCTGGGCGTGATGCTGGCCGGGGCGATCCTGGGGCCGTGGAAGGGGCTGGCCGCGGTCGGCGTGTTCGAGGTGCTCACGCTGTGCGGGCTGCCGCTGCTGGCCGGTGGCCGGGGCGGCCCCGCGGTGTTCACCATCTCGCCGAGCGCCGGCTACCTGTACGGCTTCCTGGTCGGTGCGCTGGTGATCGGGGCGTTGACCAGGCTGATCCTGCCCCGTTACCCGCTGTGGCTCGGCATTCTCGTCACCGCGGTGGGCGGCATCGTGGTGATCTACGCCGTGGGCGTGCCGTGGACCGCGGCGGTGCTGCACCTGCCGTTGTGGGGCGCGGTGGCGGACGCGGGAAAGTTCCTGCCCGGTGACGCGATCAAGGTCGTGGTGACGGCGCTGGTGGCCAAGCAGGTGCACCGGGCCTATCCCGGGCTCATCCCGCTGCGCCGACCGAGCCGCGCCACCGCGGACCGCAGCACCGAACCCGTGTGATTCCGGTGGCGGTGACGGGGCCGACTGGCGGTGCGCCCGCACGGTCCGGCTTCGCCCACCCCGTACCGACCTCGAGCGGACCGTCGGATCCGGCCCTGACACCGGGCGGCCAGGCGGACCCACCCCTGGTACCGGGCGGCGGATCGCCGGACCCGCCCCTGGCACCGGGTGGCCGGCCGGCCGATCCGGCGATCAGCTGGCGCGGCCGTCGGCACAGCTATGCCGACCTCGAGGAGCTGATTACGGCCGCAGTCGCCGGAATGATGGGCGCAGCCGCCGGTGCCAATCACGGGGGCACCTCAGGCTCCGGATCGATCGGCGCGTCGACCGGCCTAGCCGGTGCAGCGGACGCGGGGTCCGACCGGGTCGTCACACCCCCGCTGGATCCGGCCTCGCGAGACCTTGCCGACCTGGACCTGCCCGAGGCGCTGGCCTGCGCCTTCGCCGCCGCCCGGACCGGCACTGCGGTGCTGGTGCGCGATCCGGCACTGCCCGCCCCCGCAATCGGCCCGCTGCCCGCCGGCACCTGGCTGGTGGCCGGGACGTCCGGCAGCACCGCGGCGCCGCGGGCGGTGTGCCGGACCGCGGCGTCCTGGGCCCGGTCGGTCGGCCCGCTGGCCCGCCTGGCCGGGCTGACCTCCGGGGACCGGGTGCTGCTCACCGGACCGCTGCACGCGACCATGCACCTGCACGCCGCACTGCACACCCTGGCCATCGGCGCCGAACTGACCGACCGGGCCGACACGGCGACCGCCGTGCATGCCGTTCCGGCCGTGTTGGAGGTGCTGCTGCGCGACCTGCCGGCGGACGCCCCGCTGCGGACGGCGGTGCTGGCGGGTGCCGCGCTGCCCGACCGGATCGCCGCCCTCGCCGCGGACCGTGGCGTGGCGGTGACGGAGTACTACGGCGCGGCGGAGCTGTCGTTCGTCGCGATCCGCCGCCTGCCCGAGCCGGTGCTGCGGCCGTTCCCCGGGGTGCGGGTGCGGCTGGATGCCGGCGGCACGCTGTGGGCCCGCTCCCCCTATCTCGCCCTGGGTTATGCCGGCGGTGACGGCGCCCTGCGGCCGCTGCGCACCGACCCGGACGGCTATGCGACCGTGGGCGACCTGGCCGATGCCCCCGGTGGGGATCCGCAACGGGGACTGGTGATCCGGGGCCGGGGCGACTCCGCCATCACCACCGGCGGATTCACCGTGCTGGTGGAGGACGTCGAGGCGGCGCTGGCGGCTCTGCCCGGGGTGCGCGCGGTCGCCGTGGTCGGCATGCCGCACCCCCGGCTGGGCGAGCTGGTGACTGCGGTGCTGGAACCGCATCCGGGCGCCGACCTCTCCGGTGTGCCGGCCGCTGCCCGGAGGCTGCTGACCGGTCCGGCCCGGCCGCGCCGGTACCTGGTGGCCGACGCGCTGCCCCGCACCGGCGGCGGGAAGATCGCCCGTGCCGCGGTCCGGGAATCCCTCCCGTCCTATCGAGTCGTGAGCCCCACGCTGCGCCATGGCGCAGCCTCGGACTCACAACCCGGCTGAAATACCCTGATGCTCGTGCTCAGCCCCCGACCGACCGATCCGGTGCTGGTGACCGGCTGCCGCACCCCGATCGGCACCTCCGGGCACGCCCTGGCGGACCTGACGGTCACCGACCTGGCCGCGCCGGTGCTGGCCGAACTGGCCGAGAGGGTCGCGCCGCTGGCGCTGCCGGTGGACGAGGTCGTGCTGGGCAATTGCCTGGGGCCCGGGGGGAATCCGGCCCGTTCGGCGGCGCTCGCCGCCGGCTTGGGAACCGAGGTGCCGGCCGTGACGGTGGACCGGCAGTGCGGCTCGGGGCTGGAGGCCGTCCGGCAGGCCGCGGCCCTGGTGGGATCGGGCCAGGCCGGGCTGGTGCTCGCCGGCGGGGCCGAGTCGGCGAGCACCGCACCGTGGCGGTTCTGGCCGCCGGATGCCACCGGGCATGACCCGGTCCGCTACACCCGGGCACCGTTCGCGCCGCCGGGGTTCCCCGATCCCGAGATGGGCTCCGCCGCCGACGATCTGGCGCGCATCCGAGGGATCTCGCGGGAGCGGCAGGACGGCTACGCGGCCCGCTCCCACCACCGGGCACTGGACGCCGCGTCCGGCGGCCGGTTCACCGGCGAGATCGTTGCGGTCAAGGGAATCTCGTCCGACGAGCGGCCGCGCCCACTGACACCGGAGCGACTGTCCCGGCTCCGACCGGCGTTCCGCCCGGATGGCACCGTCACCGCCGGGAACTCCAGCGGCATCTCCGACGGCGCCGCCGCGGTGGCCGTCACCACCGCCGACGCGGCGCGGCGCGCCGGGATGCCCGCGCTGCGCATCGTGGCGAGTGCGGCGGTGGCCGGTGATCCCGCCGTGCCCGGCGCCACGGCGGGCCCGGCGGCGCGGGAGGCGCTGCGACGAGCCGGGATCGGCGCCGGGGCGGTCGGG
>DASSTH010000002.1:0-2897 GCA_035708025.1 Nakamurella sp.
GCCGCTCCGCGCCGACGGGCCTGCCTCGCTCCGGCCTCACTCACAGGCGATCCACAAGTCACGCGAAGCGGCGCCACACTCCGCGCGCGAAACATGCCAGGCATGACCACGCGCGCGCCCGCCACCTCCGTCGCCCCCGGCCCCGAAACGGACCACGTAACCGTGCCGGCACCCGGCGAACGGTCGGTCCGCGTGCTGGTGGTCGATGAGGAGCGGGCACTGTCCGAACTGCTCTCGGTCGCCCTGCGTTACGAGGGATGGGACGTGCGCACGGCCCCGGACGGAGCGTCGGCGCTGGCCGCCGTCCAGGAGTTCCAGCCGGATCTGGCGGTGCTGGACGTCAGGCTGCCGGATCTGGACGGGCTGGAGGTGCTGCACCGGATCCGGGCTCGCACCGAACGACTGCCGGTGCTGTTCCTGACCGCCCGGGACCCCGGGCACGCTCGCATCGCCGGCCTGACGGCGGGCGGGGACGACTATGTCAGCAAACCGTTCTCCGTCGAGGAGGTGGTGCTGCGGCTCCGGGCGCTGCTGCGTCGCTCCCATGTCGCCGCCGCATCGGCAGCCTCGCGCATCACCGTGGGAGACCTGACGCTGGACGAGGATTCCCGCGAGGTGTACCGCGGTGGTGTCCAGATCCAGCTCACCGCAACGGAGTTCGAGCTGCTGCGGTTCCTGATGCGCAATGCCCGGCGGGTGCTGTCCAAGGCGCAGATCCTGGACCGGGTGTGGCACTACGACTTCGGCGGCCACGCGAACATCGTCGAGCTGTACATCTCCTATCTGCGCAAGAAGGTGGACGCCGGGCGGGCTCCGATGATCCACACCGTGCGTGGCTTCGGCTACGTGCTCAAACCCGTGGCCCGGTGAGCGCGTTCCGACAGGCCGTTCAGCGCGCCCGCCGGCCGACCGCGAAGATCCGGCGGAAGGCGAACGGCACCCCGTACGGCCGGCGCGGGTAGGCCGCGGCGTACCGGCCGGCCAGGTCGGCCAGGAACGCGTCGTGCTCGGATGCCGGCAGCGCGTCGAGCAGCGGCCGCAGCGCCGTGCCCTTGACCCATTCCAACACCGGATTCGGTTGCTGTCCCGCCGGGTCCAGGATCTGCAGGTAGCTGGTCTCCCACACGTCGATGTGCGCGCAACCGGTCGCCAGCAGGTCGGCGTAACCGGCGGGCGAGTCCACCGGGTCGTCCGGCAGCAGCGCCAGCAGCTGCGCCCGGCGGGGATGGTCGGCCGCCGCGTCGCGGATGAGCCGGTGCGAGGGCGCGGCGAAGTTGCGGGGCACCTGCATGGCGAACCATCCGCCGGGGGCCAGTTGCCCGAGCCAGCCCGGGATCAGCTCGCGATGCGTCGGCACCCACTGCAGCGCGGCGTTGGACAACACCACATCCGGCGGGCCTGCGGCACCGATCGGGTACTCCGCGATGTCGGCCTGCCCCCACTCGACCCGTCCGGCGGTGTCCAGCGTGCGGGCCCGGGCCAGCATGTCCGGTGACGAATCGACTCCGATCACCCGGGCGTCGGGCCAGCGCTGCGCCGCGAGCAGGGTCAGCGGGCCGTTGCCGCAGCCCAGGTCGATCACCAGACGCGGAGCCTCTGCCGCCACCCGTGCCAGCAGCTCCACGAACGGCCGCGACCGGTGATCGGCGAACCGCTCGTACTGCCCGGGATCCCAGCTGGACATGGCACCTCGCAACGCTTCCCGATCCGGTCGTCGGGCGATCCCGGTGCTGCCCGCTAGGACGGCGATTCGTACCGGGATGCCCCAACTGCTACGATCGACCGCTGGCTCGAACGACACACCACCAGTCACGACACAGCAAGGCCTGCGGGCGATCGATACCGGGAGCATTGTGCCAGCCATCGAAGCGAGCAATATCTACAAGGTGTTCGGCCGCGGCGCCGAGCGCGCGGTGCACCGCCTGAAGCAAGGCGCCACACGCGACCAGCTGCGCGCCGACGGCATCACCGCCGCCGTGATCGACGCCACATTCCAGGTGCAGCAGGGCGAGATCTTCGTGGTGATGGGGCTCTCTGGCTCCGGCAAATCCACCCTGATCCGCACGGTGAACGGGCTGCTGGAACCCACCGCCGGGACGATGCTGGTCGGCGGCAGGGACATCACCCGACTGAGCGGCAACGAACTGCGCGCGGTGCGACGCGACACGGTCAGCATGGTGTTCCAACACTTCGCGCTGTTCCCGCATCGCACCGTCGGCGAGAACGCCGCCTACGGGCTGCAGGTGCAGGGCGTCAACCGCGCGGACCGGCAGCGCAGAGCCGCGGAGGCGCTGGCGCTGGTGGGGCTGACCGGCTGGGAGGACTCGCTGCCGGGACAGCTCTCCGGGGGCATGCGTCAACGGGTCGGCCTGGCCAGAGCGCTGGCCGCGGGGACCGGCATCATGCTGATGGACGAGGCGTTCAGCGCGTTGGACCCGTTGATCCGCCGGGAGATGCAGGATCAGCTCGTCGAACTGCAGAACCAGCTCGGCAAGACCATCCTGTTCATCACGCACGACCTCAACGAGGCGATGCGACTCGGCGATCGGATCGCCATGATGCGGGACGGCCGCATCGTGCAGATCGGCACCGCCGAACAGATTCTCAACGACCCGGCGAACGACTACGTCGCCCAGTTCGTCGCCGATGTGGACCGCACGCGCGTGCTGACCGCATCGTCGGTGATGGAGTCGCCGGCCGCCGTGCTCGGCGGCGAGCAGGGCCCGCGGGCAGCCCACCGCCTGATGCGGGAACACCAATTGGGCGCATTGTTCGTGGTCGGCCGGGATCGCACGCTGCGCGGCGTGGTGCTGGAATCCGATGTCGCGGAGGCGGTACGCGCCGGCCGCGACACCCTGGACGGCATCCTGCGGACCGACGTCACCACGGTCACCCCC
>DASSTH010000003.1:0-2008 GCA_035708025.1 Nakamurella sp.
CATCGGCGGCCATCAGGTGCGCGATCAGCCGGGTGGTGGTGGTCTTGCCGTTGGTGCCGGTGACGGCGATGACGGGGATCCGCGGGCGCAGCGGCGCGACCTCCTCACCCGGATCATGACCGGCCATGGCCGAGCCCACCCGCTGCAGCGCCCGTTGCGGGCTCACTGTGCCGTCGGTGATGTCGGCGAAGGTCCGGGCTACCACCGCGCCGAGCGCCTCGGCGGTACCACGCCGGCGGAAGGGGAACGCGGCGATCACCGTCCCGCCGTCGCCCACCTCGCCGACCGCCGGCACCCGCCGGTGGATGCGGGCGGCGCTCCGGCGCACCACGGTCGCGGCGATCTGCGCCGCGGCGGCGTGCCGGCTCGCGGATCCTGGCAGTCCCACCGAGGTGCCCAGCATGCGCAGCGCCCTCCGCCAGGCCAGCACGTCACCGGCATCGGCGTCCAGCGCGGGCCGGGCATCCAGGGTCAGCTTGACCGCCGGCCCCGGGAAGTACAGGTTCGGGCCGGTCAGCACCCGCAGTTCGACCGGGAGCGGAGCCGCGGGCGCGGCACCATCGGCGGGCATGCACAGCACTGTAAGGGCGCCTCCCGACCGACTCCACCGGGCGCGGCGCGGTCCCGGTGGAACCCTCGCCACGGTGGCTAAGCTCGGCACCCGTGACGACGGATCTGTCCGGCGCCCGTGTCGGTCACTACCGCGTCGGCGACATGCTGGGGCGTGGTGGCATGAGCGTGGTGTATCGCGCCGTCGACGAGCGGCTGGGCCGGCCGGTCGCGCTGAAGGTGATCAGCGATCAACTGGCCACCGATGCGGAGTTCCGCAGCCGGTTCATCGACGAGGCCCGGGCCGCGTCGGCCATCGACCACGTCAACATCGTGCCGATCTACGACGTGGGCGAGGCCGGATCGATGCTGTACATCGTGATGCGGCTGGTGGACGGCACCGATCTGTCCCGGCTGCTGCGGTCCGGGCCGCTGGCTCCGCGTCGGGCGCTCGGCCTGCTCGGCCAGGTGGCCTCCGCGCTGGACGCCCTGCATGCCCACCACCTGGTGCACCTGGACGTCAAGCCCGGCAACGTGCTGATCGCCCGCAACGAGTCCACCGGCGCGGAGCTGGCGTATCTGGCGGACTTCGGGCTGACCCGGCGCGGGCCGGGCGGGCACCTGACCGCCGCCGGCGACTTCCTGGGCTCACCCAGCTACGCCTCCCCGGAGCACCTGCGCGGCCAGCCGGTCGGTCCGGCCAGCGACGAGTACTCGTTGGCCTGCATGCTGTTCTGCGCGCTGGCCGGGCATCCGCCGTTCCAGGGAGCGGTGCCCGAGGTGATCACCGCACACCTGCGGGGAGCGTTGCCGTCGCTGTCGGCGCAGGCCGACGTGGGCCGGTCCTTCGACCGGGTGCTGGCCCGGGCGATGGCGGCCGATCCGGCGGTGCGGTACCCGACCTGCGGCGACCTCATCGGGGCCGCCCGGCGAGTGCTGACGGAAGGATGACGCCGCGCGTCATGGTGCTGGCGCCGTCACGGCGTGCCCCTGGGCCCCGACCTTGCACTCTCACGGTGAGAGTGCCAAACTCGAGGTTGGCACTCGGACCCGCCGAGTGCTAGGTCGGTGCGGCGAGGGTCGGCACCGCCGGACCCATGTCCGGTGTGGTCGGCTCGTCCGTCGCGGGCGTCGACATCGACCGGCACACCTGCTGTCACTGCGCCCGGCGGCTCACCAGGCCGGCGGGGCAGGCGAATCTGGAGGATTCACACCTCATGGCCAAGCTGATCGCTTTCAACGAGGAAGCGCGTCGCGGGCTCGAGCGCGGGATGAACACCCTCGCCGACGCCGTCCGGGTGACTCTCGGCCCACGTGGCCGCAACGTCGTCCTGGAGAAGAAGTGGGGCGCTCCGACCATCACCAACGATGGTGTGTCGATCGCCAAGGAGATCGAGCTCGAGGACCCGTACGAGAAGATCGGGGCCGAGCTGGTCAAGGAAGTTGCCAAGAAGACCGA
>DASSTH010000004.1:0-7827 GCA_035708025.1 Nakamurella sp.
CGGCTGATCGGTGTACTTGGTGTCACCGGTCTCCAGGCCCTGGTAGGCGTCCGGGTCGCTGCCCACCAGCAGCGCCTGGAACCAGACGAACTCGAAGATGATGTTCATCTGATGGAATGGTGTGATCCCCTTGGACACCAGGGTGTCCGCGACGCTGATCAAATCGTCCCAAGTCTTGGGCACCTGCAGGTTGTTGTCGGCGAAGATCTTCTTGTTGTAGTACATCACCCAGTAGGCGACGTTCAACGGCACGCAGTACTGCTTGCCGTTGTAGGTGTAGTTGTCCTTCAGGCCCTCCGGCACGTCGCCGTTGGCCTCGGCCGCGTTCCACAGGTCGGTGGTCTCGGCGATCAGACCCTGGTCCACCAGCGCCTTGAGCTGGTCGCCGGTGTGCCAGGTGAACAGCGTCGGCTTCTGGTCGGTCTGGAAGCCCTGCTTGATGAAGGCGTCGTACTGTGCCGGGTCGGAGTACCCGGTGAAGGTGATCTCCAGGTTGCAGTCAGCCTTGGACTTCTCGTTCATCGACTCGAAGTCGGGCTGCCAGGCCGCCTTGTCGGTGTAGAACTGCAGCGGTCCGTCGGCCGGATCGCTCGTGCAGTCGACCGGCTGGCCGCCGGCCGGGCCGGACGGCCCGGCGCCGCTGGACGAACCCGGCGCCCCGCTGCCGGCCGAACTGCCGGAGGCTCCGCTCGACGAGCCACCGGCGCCGGATGCCGATGTCGATGCGGCAGCGCTGGTCTGGCCGGTGTCACCGGCCGGGGAACTGCTTCCGGCGTTGCCACTGCTCTGGGAACCGTTGTCCCCGCTGCTACAGGCCGCTGCGAGCATGGCCGGCACCAGCACGGCCACCAGCACGGCGGCCCATCTCTTGGATCTGCGCACCTCGTCACCTCTTTCGTGAAGGTCCTGCGGATTGGGACTACTGCGTGATGCTCAATTGCACGCGGACGAACCGCGGCCGGTAGATGCTGGCGTCGGCGTACAGGTCGTCGCTGACGAAGCTGTTGACGTTGTAGGTCAGGTAGATCGTGTTGCCGCGGCGCAGTTCGGGATGCTCGTGGGCGTTGTAGGCGAACACGTCGGGGTTGCCGTAGTTACCCAACGCACCGGTCTCCGGCATGGAGTACAACACCCCGATGTCGGTGAACGGGCCCTGCGGGCTGCAGGCAACGTAGCCGCGGATCTGCGTGTTGAACAGCAGGGAGGTGTCCTGGGTGACGGCCAGGTACCCGTCCCGGAACGGCGTCACGCTCATCTCGTTCGCGACACCCGCCAAGATGCGTGCGGAGTCCTGCTCGCTCCGCGACCAGCCGGAACCGTCCCAGTACCGCCAGGTGTCGGTGCGAGCCAGGTCACCCCCGAGCACCTTGGCCAGGTGCAGGTACTTCTGCAGCCCGAGGTCCTCCACCCCGTAGACCAGCACGTCGTGACCCTGCCGCTGCAGCCAGGCACTCCACTGGATGTTCGCCGACGACGGCAACGCGACCAGGTCGGTGCGCTGCCAGGTCCGGGTGTCGAACCGGGCCAGATAGTTTGCCTGCCATGCGAAGTCGAAGGCCTCGGTACCGGTCCGGACGAAGTTCAGCGCCACCACGTCCAACTGGTGGCCCGAGTGATCGGCCAGCCCCGCACCGAACCAGAACCAGCTGCTGTTGTCCGGCGCCGGTGGCACCAGCCCGGTCGGGCCGGCGTCGTCGTGGCCGATGATGGTGTGCAGCCGTCCGTTCTTCTCCACCACGATGGAGTTGTTGACGAACGGGCTGCTCAAGGGCCGGGATCCGTCCGGGGCGACCGGACCCAGGAAGGTGTCGGAGAAGATCCACGCCAGCCGCCCGCCGGACACCGGCACGGAGTAGCTGGAATCGGCGCCCGACCAGCCGAATCCGTCGTCGCCGGAGTTCCCGTAGGCGCTGAACTCCGCGGTGCGTCGCTCGTCGACCGCGGCCGTGGTCGTCACGGTGGCGTCGTGCAACGAACAGTCCGGCTGCGCGGCCGGTGCGGCGGGTACTCCAGGGTCACCCGCCGGCGTGCCGGCGGTGGCGATCCCAGGTGCGGCGATGGCGGCGAGCGCGGCCGCGCAACCGGCTACCGCCCAGCGTGCCAAGGTGGTTCGAGGCATCGGCATCTCCCTCGCTGTGGCTGCAGATGTGCTGCAGGATGGGCGTTCTCGGACCTGCGGTGCATGCTGCTGCGCACCGGTGATGGTGCTGGTCGTCGATCGGTCCGTGACCTGACTCGACCCGCGGGCAATGCGGTGGGCCGGCCACGGTGTTCAGTTGTCCTACGGTTGGCCCTGCTGGCTCACCACATCGGGCGCGGAGGGTTCCGGCAGCTGGGCGCTGACGACGTCCAGCACTCCGGCCAGGTGCTCGTGCATGGCTGTCCGCGCGGCATCCACGTCACCGCCGCTGACGTGCCGCACGATGCGGGCGTGCTCGTCGAAGTCCTGCTCCGCGTCGCCGTGCAGCACCAGGATCTCCGCCTGCTCCTGGGCGTGCACCGCGGCCAGCGAGTCGATCGTCTGCGCCAGCACGGGATTGCCGGTGGCGGCCGCGATGCCCCGGTGGATGTCGGAGTTGGTGGCCGGCAGCCGGGGGTCAGCGGTGCGCAATTGCCGTTGCGCCTCGGCCAGCGCGGCCCGCAACCTGTCCACGCCGTCGGCGTCCCGCACCTGGGCGGCCATCGCGGCGATGGGCGGTTCGATCACCAGCCGGGCCTGCAACAACTGACACAACTGCTCCCGGCTGGGATGCGGTGCCAGCAGATTGGCCAGCACCAGCCGATTGGAGTTGGCGCCCACGAAGATGCCCGAGCCATGGCGGAACTCCAGGATGCCCATGCCCTCCAGGCGTCGCAGCGCCTCCCGCATGGTGGGTACCGCGACGCCGAAGCGCTGCGCCAGCGGGCGCAGCGGCGGGATCGGCTGGCCCGGGGCCAGCTTGTCGATGCTGATCATGCGGACCACGGCCGCGGCCAGGTCCGTGGACAGGTCGGATCGACGCAACCCACCGGCCTCGGCCGGCTGGATGCTCGACATCCGATCCGGACTGGTCATAAAGTGATCTAATCACTCGATCTGTGATGTGGTCAACACCCGGCGTCACGGCCTCGTCTCTCAGGGGCCGAGCCCGCCGGACCGGCTGACGTGGGAAGGACGGCGACATGAGCGCACGGTCGCACCCGGGCGAGCCGGAGCCCGCGGCGGGTCCGGCGCCCGAATTCGACGGTCGGGTGGCACTGGTGACCGGCGGCTCGGGTGGCATCGGGCTGGCCGCGGCCGGCCTGCTGCTGCGGCGGGGTGCCCGGGTGATGATCAGCGGCACCACGACCGACCTGCCCGCCGCCCTGGACAGCCTCGCCGCACACGGGGACCGGGTGGCCGGACGGCCCGCGGACGTGTGTGACGAGACCGCGGTGGCCGAGCTGGTCGGTGCCACCGTCGATGCCTTCGGCTCGCTGGACCTGTTGGTGTGCGCCGCCGGCATCCAGCGGTACGGCGCCGCCGCCGATACCCCCACCGCGGAGTGGGACACGGTGTTGGACGTGAACCTGCGCGGGGCCTTCCTGGCGGTGCGGGAGTCGCTGCCGCATCTGCGGGCCGGCCGGTCCCCGGCGATCGTGCTGGTGTCGTCGGTGCAGGCGTTCGTCACGCAGACCCAGGTCGCCGCGTACACCGCCAGCAAGGGCGGCCTGAACGCGCTGACCCGATCGATCGCGGTGGACGAGGCACCGCACGGTGTCCGGGTGAACGCCGTGTGCCCGGGATCGGTCGACACCCCGATGCTGCGGAAGGCGGCCGCCGACTTCTCCGACGGGACCGACCGCGGCGTGCAGGAGCTCGTCGATGCCTGGGGTCGCAACCATCCGCTCGGGCGGGTGGCCCGGCCGGAGGAGGTTGCCGAGGCGGTGTGCTTCCTCGGCTCGCCGCGGGCCTCCTTCATCACCGGGGTCGCGCTACCGGTGGACGGCGGGCTGCTGGCCCAGATCGCGGTGGTGCTTCCGCAATGACGCCGCCGGCAGAGGATGGACGCCGCGATGGCGGTGGGACGCGAGAGCCGAGGGCGGACGGCCCGCTGCTGGCGGCGCTCCGGGCGGTCCCGCTGCTGCCCGTGTTGCGCTCGGCCGATCCGGACGCCGCGCTGGAGCAGATCGGCGTCCTGCGCGCCGCCGGGTTGCCGGTGATCGAGCTGACCACCAGCATCCCGCACTGGCAGGCGGCGCTGCGCGCGACGGCGGACCGCTGGCCCGAGCTGTTGGTCGGCGTCGGCACCGTCACCACGCCGCATCAGGCGGACCAGGCCGTGCAATCGGGTGCCCGCTTCCTGGTCAGCCCCTGGCCGTCGCCCGACGTCCGGCCGGTCGCCGCGGCGGCCGGCGTGGACTTCCTGGAGGGTGGATTCACCCCGGCGGAGGTCGCCGCCGCCGCCGGCCGGGGCATCGCGAAGCTGTTTCCCGCGCATGTCGGAGGCCCGGCCTACCTGCGTTCGCTGCTCGCGGTGTTGCCCGGAGCGCGGATCATCCCCACCGGCGGCATCCGGCCGGCCGACGCCGCGGATTACCTGCGTGCCGGGGCCGTGGCGGTGGGGGTGGGCTCGGCGCTGGCCGGCGAGGCCGACCTGCCCGCGAGGATCGCGGCCATGCGGGCGGTCGCCGCAGAGGTGCAGCGGCCGGTGGACGGGACCGCGCGATGACCGATGTAGTGGTGATCGGCGAGCCCCTGGTGGAGTTCGCCGGTGATTCCGCGCTCGCCGACGGCGCGCCGCTGCGGCTGGGCTTCTCCGGGGACGCGCTCAATACCGCGGCGGCCGCCGCCGCGGCGGGCGCGCAGACGGCTCTGCTCGCCAGGGTCGCGGCGGACGAACTCGGCGACGCCCTGGTGAGCTTCGCGGCCGGACTGGGCATCGACGTCTCGCATGTCGCTCGGGTACCGGCGCCCCAGGGCGCGTACCTGGTCCGGGCCGATGCCACCGGCGATCGCCAGTTCTGCTACCTGCGCCGGGGCAGCGCCGGGTCGACGCTGCAGCCGGCGGACCTGTCGCTCCTGGACCAGGCCCGCCCGCGCGCGGTGCTGTCCAGCGGGATCACCTGGGCCATCTCGGACAGCGCCGCCGCTACCGTGCGGCTGGCCGCAAGGATGACGGCGGACCGCGGCGGACTGTTCGTGTACGACCCGAACTACCGGCCGCGGTTGACCAGCGCGCAGGCCGCGGCCGCCGCCCTGCGCGCGCTCATGCCGATGACCTCGCTGGTGACACCGTCCTGCCCGGTGGAGACGGTCGCGCTGCTGGGCACCGACGACCCGCGCACCGCCGCGGACACGCTGCGGTCGCTCGGCGCAACCGCCGCGGTGATCACCCAGGGGGCGCAAGGCGTGTCGGTGCACGACGGGACATTCCGGGAATATCCGGCCGTTCCCGCGCCGTTGGTGGTGGACCAGACGGGCGCCGGTGACTGCTTCACCGGCACCATGACCGCGCGGCTCAGCCTGGGCGACCCGTTGGACCGGGCGGTCGAGGCGGCATTGGCGGCGGCGGCCGCCGCGGTCTCGGCCACCGGCGCTCTGGGCCATCTGCGCGGCGAGCCGCCGCGGGAGATCGCTCGCGCCACCGCCGAACGGCCGTTGATCTGTTAGCCTTGCGGCAGGCGCCCTACCAGGGCCCAGCCGACACGGCGCGAGCGTTCAATCACGAGCGAATCGCCCGACGGTCCCACGATCGGGACACATCATGGACAGTCACGGGCGATATCGCCGCGAAACATTCTCGGCCAGCCTGGAACAACTCTCCGACGGCGTGGTGGCCGTCCTCGTGTCGGGTGAGGTCGACCAACTGACGGTTCCCGGCCTGCGGCCGGTGATGAGCGAGGCGGTGGAGGCGGCAGCCCGCATGGTCCTGGTGGACATGTCGCGGGTGTCCTTCCTGTCGTCCGCGGGATTGGCCGCGCTCGTCGAGGCGTCCAACCACGCGCAGGAGTCCGCCGTGCGGCTGGCTCTGGTGGCGGGCAATCACGCGGTGACCAGGGCGATGACGGTGACCGGACTGGACAGCATGATCCCGATGCACCCGTCCCGGGCCGCCGCTCTCGACGCCGCGAACGCCGAGATCGACAGCGTCCACCCCGTGGACCACTAGCGCCGCGGCACGCCGGCGCCGTGCAGGTCGTTGGCGCTGCGCAACACCGGTGGTGCGGTGAGCACGGCGGCATCCAACGGTGCCGCCGTGCGCACCGAGAAGACAGCGGTCTGCCCGGGCAGCAGCGTCACCAGCATGTCGTCCACCTCGGCGTCCGCAGCGGCCCGGTCGGCCAACAGCGCCAGATCGCGGACGAACGATCGCGCCGTCACGGCGACGCGGTAGCCATCCGGCACCGCCGTCACCTCGGCGGCGATGTCGGGAACCGGATAGTCGGCGTCCACGTCCTCGGCGAAGTACCACCAGGCCTGCCGCTGCCCCGATTCGGCGAGCAGCAGTTCCCGGGCGGGCTCGACCGGCTCGAATGGCAACCGGACCTGCTGGACCAGGCCGGGTCGTACCGCGATGGGGTGTTCGACGACGGCGATGACGCCGCCGTCCAACCGGCGATGTGACACCCGGACGGTGTCCCGCCATTCGCCGGTGTCGTCGTTCACCGCCAGCAGCGACAACCCGTCATCGCGCGGCTGGATGGTCAGCAGCCGCGGCGCGAAACAGCGGCGCAGCGCGTACCACATCGGCTTGCGCCGGCCGTCGCCGTCCACCGCCGACCAGGAGATCACCGGCCAGCAGTCGTTGAGCTGCCAGACGATCGCACCGGCGCATTCCGGTGCCAGGGAGCGAAAGTGCTCCACTCCCAAGGAGATCGCCCTGGCCTGGTTCAGTGACATGGCCCAGTGCCAGTCGTCGAAGGTCCGCGGCGCCGGCAGATGCGGTCGCAGCCCGTCGGCGAGCTTGCGCATGCCGTCCGCGGCCTTCTGGTGGGCCAGCACGGCCGCTGAGCCGATGTCCCGTTCCTCCGGGCCGATCGCCCGGGTCAGGGTGGACCACGCCGGTGGACCCTGGAAGCCGAATTCGGCCACGAATCGGGGCCGGTAGGAGCGGTAACCGGTGTAGTCCCGCCGGTTCCACACGTCCCAGATATGGGTCGCGCCGTGTGCCGGATCGTTGGGATGCACGCCAGCGCGGAACGAGTACGGGCTGCTGGGTAGGTACGGGCGGGTGGGATCCAGCTCGCGCACGATCCCCGGCAGCAGCCGGGTGTAGTACCCCAGCCCCCAGCTGCGCTGGCCGAGGATCTCCTTCCACCCCCAGTCCTGGTGACCCCAGATCGTCTCGTTGCCGCCGCAGTACAGCGCCAGACTCGGATGCGGGCTCAACCTGGTGACCGCCTGCCTGGCCTCGTTCGCCACCTCCGACCACAGCGGTTCCTCCTCGGCATACGCGGCGCAGGCGAACGGGAAGTCCTGCCACACCAGCAGTCCCAGCTCGTCGCAGATCCGGTAGAACTCATCGCTCTCGTAGATGCCCCCGCCCCAGACCCGGATCAGGTTGGCGTTCGCCTCGCGTGCCTGGGTCAGCCGGCGGCGGTACCTCCCGGCGTCCACCCGGGACGGGAAGCAGTCGTCGGGGATCCAGTTGAACCCCCGGACGAACAGCGGAGTTCCGTTGACCGACAGGCGGAACGCGGTGCCGGCCCGATCCGGTGTGGTGTCCAGCTCGACGGTGCGGAAGCCGATCCGGCCGCGCCACGCCGGCCGGCCGTCCTGGTGGGCCACCGTCAGTGCGTACTGCGCCTGCTCGCCCAGCCCGGCCGGCCACCACCGGCGGACCTGCGGAACCTCCAGGTGCGCCG
>DASSTH010000005.1:0-12068 GCA_035708025.1 Nakamurella sp.
GCGCCGCGCCGGCCAAGAAGTCGCAACTCGATGCGGCTCCAGCAGCGGCGACCTGCGGAAACGCGGTGGCACCGGTCATCGAGGTGCGACTTCCTACCGCGGCGGCGAGCGGGCATGCGATTGGTAGCCCGCCGCGTGCGCCGCCGACGCGGGCGTGCCAGTGGGTGTTCCGCGCGGCTGCTGCCGGCGTGTGGGAATGCGGTGGCGCAACGCGCGCGTCCCGGGGCGCCGCGCCGGCCAAGAAGTCGCAACTCGATGCGGCTCCAGCACTGGCGACCTGCGGAAACGCGGACGCACCGCGGAACGAGTTGCGACTATTCGGTCGTGGGAGGTCAGCGAGACCCCGGGTGCGCCAAGACGAACCGGTCCCCAGTGGCAAGCGCTCCAGCGGTCGAGCCGGTCCTTCGCCTGCTGACCGCTGAACCGGTCCCCAGTGGCAAGCGCTCCAGCGGTCGAGCCGGCCCTTCACCTGCTGACCGCAGGTCGATCAGCACGTCACAGCGGTGCGGGCCAGGCGCCGAGCTGTGCCGCCGCGGCGGAGCCGGCCCGCACGCCGGCCAGCAGCGCGTCCCGGGGCGCCGCGCCGGACAGCCAGGCGGCGAGCACGCCGGCGTTGAACGCGTCGCCCGCGCCGGTGGAGTCCGGCTGCCGCACCGGGATGGCGGGTACCGTCACCGATTCGCCGGCGGTGTGCCAGGAGGCGCCGCGGGATCCGTGCGTGCAGGCCACGGCACCGACCGCCTGCAGCGCGCCGGCGACGCCGCCCAGCATCTCCAGCTCGCTCTCGTTGGGCAGCAATAGGTCCACCCCGCCGATCCAGTCCAGGAATGCCGACGGCCCCACCCCGGCCAGGTGGGTCGCCGACTGCGGGTCGACCGATGTGGTCCAGCCCGCCGCCCTGGCGGCCGCCAGCGCCGCGAGCCCGGCCGCCCGCGAGCTGGCGTCCAGCAGTGGATAGCCGGACAGGTGCAGATGGCTGCCGCCGGGCAGGCCGGAAAGGTCCAGGTCGGCCGGGTCCAGCCGGGCGTTGGCACCCCGGTCGGACAGCATGGTGCGTTCCCCGTCGGGCTCGACCACCACGACGATGCAGCAGGTCGGCAGCTCCGGGTCGACGGTCAGCCGGCAGTCCACCCCGGCGGCGGCCAGCCCGGCGGCCGCGGTGCGGCCCGCGTGGTCGTCACCGATCCGCGCGATCAGGGTGACCTCGGCGCCGCAGCGGGCCAGCCAGGCGGCGGTGTTGGCGCCGGCGCCACCGGGCACGATCGTCGTCGCCGCCCGGGTGTCGTGCCCGGGCACCACGCGGTCGGTGGCGCGGGACAGCACGTCCAGCCCCAGGTCGCCGACCACCACCACCCGCGGCCGGGAGCCCGGCTGCCGCGTCACCGGCTAGCCACCGGCGGCCAGCGCCACGGCCACCCGGCCCGCCAACTCGGCGTTGGACAGCACGAGTTCCACGTTGACCCGCAGGCTTTCACCGCCGGTCGCCCGATGGAAGTGCGCCAACAACGCGGGGGTGACGTCCTTGCCGGTGACGCCGTCCCGGTCCAGCTCCGCCAGCCCCTCGGCCAGCACCCGGTCGTGCAGCGCCGGGTCGAGTTGGCGGTCCGCCGGTATCGGGTTGGCCAGCACCACGCCGGCCGAGTCGGTCGCCAGTGACCGGCGGGCGGCGACGATCGCCGCCGCCTGCTCCGGGGTGTCGACGGTCCAGGCCACCGGCAGGCCGGAGTCGGCCAGGTAAAACCCGGGGAACGCGGCCGTCCGGTAGCCCAGCACCGGTACCGACAGGGTCTCCAGGTACTCCAGGGTGGCCGGCACGTCCAGGATGGACTTCACCCCGGCGCACACCACCAGCACCGGCACTCGGCCCAGCACTCCCAGGTCGGCCGACACGTCGAAGCTGGTGGACGCGCCGCGATGCACCCCGCCCAGGCCACCGGTGGCGAACACCGCGATGCCTGCCCGGTGCGCCAACGCGGCGGTGGAGGCGACCGTGGTGGCGCCGGTGCGGCCCAGCGCGACCGCCGGTCCGACGTCCCGGACCGACAATTTGGCCACCTCGTCGTCGGTGCACAGCCGGTCCAGCTGGGCGGGCTCCAGGCCGATGTACACGGTGCCGTCCAGCACGGCGATGGTGGCCGGCACCGCGCCGGCGGAGCGCACCTGGTCCTCGATCTGCTCGCCGATGCGGCGGTTGTCCGGCCGGGGCAGGCCGTGGGCCAGGATGGTCGACTCCAGCGCCACCACGGCCCGCCCGTCGGCCAGCGCCTCGGCCACCTCGCCGCCCAGCCGGATCCGGTCCGGCACGGCTCGCTGTGTGGTCATCGGGGCCCCTTCGCTCGTTCGCCGGTCGGGCAGCCGTCGACCGCCCGCCCGGTGGCATCATGGCGGGCGGGTCGCCGCGGTCGCGCACCGGGTCGCCGGGCCGATCAACCGGGTCGCCCGGGCCGATCAACCGGGCCCGCCCGGCCGGCCGCCGGGTCCGCCCGGCCACAGGAGGAGATGACGATGAGCACGCCGGTCACCGAGGTTCTCGAGCAGCCGACCGACCAGTCCAGCGACGATACGCCCAAGCTGTTCCACTACGTGCGCAAGTCCAAGATCGCCGAGAGCGCCGTACTGGGCACCCATGTGGTCGCACTGTGCGGCGAGGTGTTCCCGGTGACCAAGGCCGCCAAGCCGGGCTCGCCGGTGTGCCCGGACTGCGAGCGCATCTACCGCTCGCTGCCGCCCGGCAAGGACTGAGCCCGGCACTGGTCCCGGCACTGAGGCCCCCGGAGCCCGGGTGAGCCGCCTTCCGTGTCCTAGCCTGGCCCGATGGCCGAGGTGAGACAGGTGCAGGTGACCTTCGACTGCGCGGAGCCGCGAGCCGTCGCCGAGTTCTGGAAGGCGGTGCTGGGGTACGTCGACCCGCCGGTGCCGGCAGGCTTCGACTCCTGGGAGGCGTTCGACGCCGCGCAGCCGGCGGAGAGCCGCGGCGCCAACCGGGCCTGCCAGGATCCGCACGGCGTCGGCCCCCGGCTGTACTTCCAGCGGGTGCCCGAGGCGAAGACCGTGAAGAACCGGGTGCACCTGGATGTGCGGGTCGGAACGGGCCTGACCGGCGACGAGCGGGTCGCCGCCCTACAGGCGGAGGCCGATCGGCTGCAGGCGCTGGGCGCTCGCCGGGTCCGGCTGCTGCTCGCCGATGAGGAGAACGAGTCGTGCCTGGTAATGCAGGACGTCGAGGGCAACGAGTTCTGCCTGGATTAGCCGCGGATTAGCCGCGGATTAGCCGGGGTTACTCCGGCTCCTCCGTCACCGGCTGGTACCGCTCCCACTTGCGCATCTCCCGCCGGGTGACCCGCGGCGGGTAGAACTCCAGGGTGGCGTTGTTGAACTGCGCGCCGAGGATGATCGCCAACGCCATCATGTAGTAGAAGAGCAGGAACGTGATGGGGGTGGCCAGTGCCCCGTAGGTCAGCCCGTGGGTGTAGACGTAGCTGACGTACAGCCGCAGCCCGAAGGACGCCACCACGAACACCGCGGTGGCCAGCAACGCGCCCGGGATCCCGCGCACCCACGGGTGCTTGTGCTTGGGCGCCACCTTGTAGAACGTCGCCAGCAGCAGCACCAGGGCGATCACCAGGGCCGGGTAGTACACCACCGTGATGATCGTGCCGGCCTGGCCCCGTACCCCCGGCGGGAACAGGTTGGTCAGCGCCTCCGGGCCGATCGCCAGCAGCGGCAGCGTCAACACGCCGGCGATCAACGCGATCAGGTACAGACCCAGCGCGAAGAACCGCTCCAGCGCGGGGTGCCGCACCTCGTGCTGGCCGTAGGCGATGGTGATGGCCTCCACGAACGCCGAGATGGCGGACGAGCCGGCCCACAAACTGATGAAGAACCCGACCGAGACCAGGTCGGCCTGTCCGTTGTGCAGCAGGTCCTTGACGTTCTGCTCCAGCAGCGTGTCGACGACCTCGGGGGAGAAGAAGCCGTGCAGGAAGGTCAACACCTGGTCCTGGACGTCGTTCACGGTGCCCGGGCCGAACCAGTGCCCGACGAAGCCCACCATGCCCAGCAGCGCGAGCAGCAGCGGTGCGGTGGACAACGCCGACCAGAAGGCGGCCTGCGAGCTCATGCCGAACAGCGAGTCGCTCCACGCCTTGGACAGCGTGCGGCCCATCACCCTGGCCCAGCGCCGCCGCCGCGGCCCCTGCACCACCGGTACCGGACCGGTCCCGGGTCGCGGCCAGGGCAGCGTGGAGCGGTGGCCGGGGAACGAGGAGACCTGGTGCGTCCGGGGGGTCCGCCGCCGGGCGGGCGCGGCCGGTGGCGCGGCCGCTCCGTCCCGGTGGTCGCCGTAGGCCTCGGCGCCGAGCGGGTCGCCGGCCGGGTAGGGACCGGCCGAGTGCCCGGCGGTCTCCCGTCCTCCTCCGGCGGCAGTCGTCACCCGTGCAGCATGCCCTCCCCGGCGGCCCGATCCCACATGAACACCCGAGGCCGCGACGAACTTGTGACCCATCCGGCCCGAGATGTGGCCGCAGGCAATCGGTAGCGCCGCCCGGCACCGGACAAGCCGGACCGGGGCGGCTGGACCCGCCCGACCGGGGCGGCTGGACCCGCCCGACGGGGGCGGCTGGACCCGCCCGACCGTGTCGGCTGGACCCGCCGGACTACGGCCGTCCGGACATGCCGGGCGTCGGCCGTCCGGACATGCCGGGCGTCGGCCGTCCGGACACGCCGGGCGCACCTGCGACGTCACCCGCCGCGCCGAAAGCGCCCGCCCCGGACCGGTAATCTGCCCTCCGGCCCCGGGGCGGGCGACGGATCAGGAGCGGGGGAAGCGCGTGCAGCAGGGCCGAGCGACGGTGCTGTCCGGCGGCACCGGTCGCCCGCCCGGTCGGGGTTTGCGCCCCTGGCAGCAGGCCGCGCTGTCCGCCTACCTGGAACGGGCGCCCAAGGACTTCCTCGTCACCGCCACCCCGGGCGCCGGTAAGACCGCATTCGCCCTGGCGGTGGCCCGGCACCTGCTGGATCGGCGGTTGGTGCGGCGGGTGGCGGTCGTCTGCCCCACCGATCACCTGCGCACCCAGTGGGCCGATGCCGCCGCCGGCGCGGGCATCTCGCTCGACCCGACCATGACCAACGCGCAGGGCCCGGTGCGGGTGGGCGCCGACGGATACGTCACCACCTACGCCCAGGTGGCCGGCCGCCCCGCCATCCACGCCGCCCGCTGCCGTACCAGGGCCACCCTGGTGATCCTGGACGAGATCCACCACGCCGGTGACGGGTTGTCCTGGGGAGACGCGGTCGGGGAGGCGTTCGACGAGGTCGCGCGCCGGCTCTCGCTGACCGGCACGCCGTTTCGCACCAGGGCGGACGAGCGCATCCCGTTCGTCAGCTACGACGTCGCGGGCGACCTGTTGACCTCGCAGGCGGACTACAGCTACGGGTACCGCGAGGCGCTGGCCGACGGGGTGGTGCGGCCGGTGGTGTTCGCCGCCTACACCGGCGTGTCCCGGTGGCGCAACAGCGCGGGTGAGGTGGTGGCGGCGTCGCTGTCCGACCCGGGCACCCGCGCTGTGGAGGCCGCCGCCTGGCAGACCGCGCTGGACCCGGCGGGCGGCTGGGTGCCGCACGTGATAGCGGCCATGGACGAGCGGATCAGCCATCTGCGATCCTCCGGCATGCCGGATGCCGCCGGGCTGCTGCTGGCCAGCGACCAGCAGGACGCCCGCGCCTATGCCGAGGTGGTGCGCCGGGTGACCGGGCACCGGCCGGTGCTGATCCTGTCCGACGATCCCCGGGCGTCACGCAAGATCGAGAAGTTCCGCACCGCGGACACCCGGATGGTGGTCTGCGTGCGGATGATCTCCGAGGGGGTGGACATCCCCCGGGCCGCCTGCCTGGCCTGGATGACCAACTACCGCACGCCGCTGTTCTTCGCCCAGGCGGTCGGCCGGGTGGTGCGGTCCCGGCGGCCGGGCGAGACGGCCACGGTGTTCCTGCCCGCGGTGCGCCCGCTGCTGGCGCTGGCCGCGGAGATGGAGAGCGAACGCAACGCGGTGGTGCTGCCGCCGCCCCCGGCGGACGAGTCCGGCATCGATCCGCTGGAGCTGCCGGAGCCGGCCGAACCGTCCGGCGAGGGCGGCATCGAGACGGTGGACTCGCAGGCCGAGTTCGCGCACGTGCTGGCCTCCGGCCGGGCGGTGACGGCACAGCCGGCGGCCGCGCTGTCCGACGACGAGGAGGAGTTCCTGGGCCTGCCGGGGCTGCTGACCGCGGAGCAGACCGCGGCGCTGCTGGCCCGCCGGGACTCCGAACTGCGCCGGCGGGCCACCGAGGGCCGTGATCTCCAGGTCGAGGAGCTGGCCGCCACCGGCACCGACGACGTGGCGTCCTGGCGGGTGGCCGCCGATCTGCGCCGGGAGGTCAACCAACTGGTGGGCCGGGTGGCCGCGCGCACCGGCGAGCCGCATGCGGCGATCCACGCGCGGGTGCGGCGCGCGGTCCCGGGGCCGGTGTCCGCGGCCGCCGGGGTGGACGTCCTGGAACGCCGCCGGGACCACCTGCTGGGCCTGCTGTAGGCCCGGCATCGGGGCTGCACGACGGGCCCGCGGGAACCCGATCGGATCCGGTTTCAGTCGGCGCTGACCAGGGACTTGATGGCGCCGATCAGGCCGACGATGCCGGCCACCAGGAACAGGTACCAGCCGATCCAGGCGTAACGGAACCGCTCGGCCAGGTCGTCGCCGACCGGCCCCCAGAACACCCACCACACGGCACACACCACGCCGATGACGCCGGCCACCACGGCCACGATGCCCGCCGGACGGTGGTCCAGCGGCAGCAGCATCAGCACACCGAGCAGCACCATGGCGACGCCGACCACCGCGACCGCCAGGATCGCGTAGGCCGCGAAGGTGTAGGAGAAACCAACGCCCGGCATCATCCGCTTGATGCCCTGGAAGAACTGCCATCCGGTGGTGGTGCCGTTCTCCACCCCGGCGTTCATCCAGGGCACCCACAGCTGGGCGATGCCCGCCCCGCCGCCGACGATCAGCAGCACCGCCGCGACCACGTCGGCCCGCACCGCGCGGTCCCTCGGGTACGAGTTCACCGGCCAGTTGCCGTAGGACTGGGTCGGAGCAGGGCTGCTCGGGTAGCTCATGGGAGGAGTTCCTCCTGGATCGGCTGATGAGCGGGCCGGCGGGCCACCCGCCCGCCACACCCGGCGCGGCTACGACCGCACCGGTGCTCATCATGGACCATCCGGGGCCGCCCGAACGGGTGATTCGCCGATTCGATCATGACGACACGCCGCCGGTACCGCCCCGGATGTGACAGGGCCCGGCGGAACCGGCCCGCCGGGCGCTGCGGTCCCGATGCGACAGGGCCCGGCGGAACCGGTCCGCCGGGCCCTGTCCGGCCGCCATGCGGCCGACGATCGCCTAGTTGTGTTCGCGCTGGTCCTGCACGATGGCGGCCAGCTCGGACAGCCGCTCCGAGTGCTCACGTGCGTGGTGTCCGCAGAACAGCAGCTCGCCTCCGCTGGCCAGGATGACGCGCACGGCCGCCGCTGCCCCGCACCGATCGCACCGGTCCGCGGCGGTGAGCGCGGTCGGGCTGGTCAAGGTTCCGGTCATGTCGTCCTCCCGTCTCACGCCACCAGTTGGTGGCTCTGTCGCGGATAACGCCCCTGCGGTATCTGCGGTTCTACCCCACACGACGCTGCCGGAACCCCAGATGTTCCGCCACACGCCGTATCGCGTCCGAAACGTGACACGATCCATGCTGCCTGGCCGGTGCGGCGGCCGACGGGTATTTCGCCAACCGCGAAACGGTGGCCGGCGCCAGCTCGGCCCGGCGTGATCGGTGACGGGCCACGGGGAGGAGGGCCATGACCGGGACGGCCGGGGCAGTGGCGGCGGCGGCAGGGACGGCCGGGGCAGGGACGGCGGAGGTCGGGACAGCCGAGGCAGGGACGGCCGAAGTAGGGACAGCCGAGGTCGGGACCGCCGGGCCGGCGGCAGGCGTCCCGCCAGATGCCGTGCGCTACCACTGCGAGTACGCGTGGCTGGGCGGTGAGCGGGCGGTGCCGGACGTCCTGGTGACCGTCGTCGGTGGCCGGGTGATCGCGGTCCGGCCGGGTCTGCCGGCGCCGGCCGGCGCGCACCGGCTGCCCGGACTGACCCTGCCCGGGCTGGTGAACACCCATTCGCACGTGTTCCACCGGGCGATCCGTGGCCATGCCCAGTCCGGGGTGGCGGACTTCTGGGCCTGGCGGGAGGTGATGTACGCCGTGGCCGCCGCGCTGGACCCCGACCTGCTCTACCGCCTGGCGTTGGCCACCTATGCGGAGATGGCGCTGTCCGGCATCACCGCCGTCGGCGAGTTCTTCTACCTGCACCACGGTCCGGATGGCCGGCCCTACGACGAGCCGAACGCCATGGCCCTGGCGGTGATCAGGGCCGCAACGGACGCCGGGATCCGCATCACCCTGCTGGACACCTGCTACCTGCAGGCGGGCGTCGACGGGGCGCCGCTGCGGGGCGTGCAGCGGCGGTTCACCGATGGGTCTGCCGAGGCCTGGCAGCGCCGGACGGATGCGCTGGCGAGCATCGATGCCGGCCCGCTGGTCCGGGTGGGGGCGGCGGTGCACAGCGTCCGCGCGGTGCCCCGCCGGGAGATCGGCCCGATCGCCCAGTTCGCCCGGGACCGTGGCCTGCCGCTGCACGTACACGTCTCCGAGCAGCCCGCCGAGAACGCCGCCTGCCTGGCGGCGTTCGGGCTGACCCCGGTGGCGCTGCTGGACGCCGAGGGCGTGTGGGCCGCGGGCGGCACGGCGGTGCACGCCACCCACCTGACCGAGCCGGACATCGCCACGCTGGGCGCTCGCGGCACGGCCGTCTCGCTGTGCTGCACCACCGAGCGCGACCTGGCCGACGGACCGGGACACGCGCTGGCCCTGGCGCGGGCCGGATCGCCGCTGTGCGTGGGCAGTGACGGGCAGGCCGTGATCGACCTGTTGGAGGAGGGACGGGCCATCGAACTCAACGAGCGGCTGCGCACCGGCGTGCGCGGCCACCTGAGCGCCGGCCGGATCGCGCACGCGCTGACCGCCGCGGGCGCGGCGTCGATCGGCTGGGACGGCGGCCGCATTACCGTCGGCGCCCCCGCAGACCTCGTCACCATCGACCTGGATTCGGTGCGCACGGCCGGCGCGCGGTCCGGCGATGTATTGGCTCACACGATCTTCGCCGGCACGGCCGCCGACGTCCGCACCGTGATCGTCGGTGGATCGGTGGTGGTGGCGGACGGGGTGCACCTGGCCGTGCCGCACACCGGCCGGGAACTGGCCGCGGTGATCGCCCGGGTGCTGCGCTGACTGCCTCGCGCGGATCAATCTCCGGCCGCGCGGATCAACATCACCGTTTACCGCCCGATATGCCTGCTTTGGCGGCAAGTTGATCCTCGCCGGTGGAAGTTGATCCTCGCCGTCCGGGGGTCCGGGGGTCCTGCGGGCCGGGATAGCGTCGGGCGATGGAGTTCTCCGAGGTGGTCCGCCGGCGGCGGATGGTGCGCAACTACGACCCCGACCGGCCGCTGCCCGCGGCGGTGCGCGACCGGCTGCTGGCCACCGCGCTGCGCGCGCCCAGTGCCGGCTTCTCCCAGGGATGGGGCTTCCTGGTGTTGGAGGAGGCCGCCGATCGCGACCGGTTCTGGGCCGTGACGACCGATCCGGACGCGCCGCCGGACCGCTGGTTGCAGGCACTGCGCCGGGCTCCGCTGCTGGTGGTGTGCTTCTCGCACAAGGACGCCTACCTGGACCGGTACGCCGAGCCGGACAAGGGCTGGACGGACCGTGACGAGAGCCGCTGGCCGGTGCCGTACTGGGACATCGACACCGGTTTCGCCGCGCTGCTGATGCTGCTGGACGCGGTGGACCAGCAGTTGGGTGCGTGCTTCTTCGGGGTGCCGCCGCAGTACATCGATGCGCTGCGGTCGGCGTTCGGCGTCCCGGACGGGTACCGGCCGGTCGGGGTGGTGTCGGTGGGATACCCGGCGCCGGACCGGAAGTCGCCGTCGCTGCGCCGCGGCCACCGCCCGGTGGAGCAGGTGGTGCATCACGGTCGGTGGTCGGCCGCCGCCGGCTGAACGCGGCGGCGGTATGGTGATCGGCGTCGACGGTGCGCCGCCCGCAGGGTGGGGCACCACGGGGAACCCGGTGCGAATCCGGGGCTGTCCCGCAGCGGTGATCGGGAACGACAGCCGTCACCTCGCTCTCGCGAGGTAACAGCACTGGGCCGGCCGGCCCGGGAAGCGATGGCCAGTAGGACGGATCCACCAGGATCCGGTGCCCGTAGTCCGAATACCCGAGGTCGGCACACGGGCCGCCGGCCCGTGTGGTCAGGCCGCCCCGCGGAGGGCCCGGCGGTGCACGGCAGCAGGACCGGTGTCCCCCGGTCCGCGGTCGGTGCCCGGCCACCCGCAGCGACGGCCGGACCGTCCCGCGCAAGGCCGAAGGAGCCTGCCGTGCCGATCGTCCAGCGTTTCCGGGCTGCGCTGTTGCCCGTGCTCACCGTCACCGCCCTGGTGCTGTCCGGGTGCAGCTCCGCCCCGGTCGCCGACGGACCGTCCGGTGCATCCGGTCTGCCGGGGTCATCAGCGCCATCCGGGCCGTCCGGGTCGTCCGGGTCGGGCGTGACCGGCGCATCGGCCGGGGGATCGGCCGGTTCCACGCCCGCCGGGCCGCAGTCCTCCACCGCAGCACCGGCTTCCGGCGCCGCCAGCGGACCCGCGTCACCGGATTCGGGTACCGGCACCGGATCCGCGTCACCGGTTTCCGGCTCCGCCAGCGGATCCGCGTCACCGGACTCCGGTACCGCCACCGGATCCTCGTCACCGCGGGACGGGATCGGGCCGGACGGCTGCATCACCCACTTCGACCCGGAGGCCGACTACTTCCCGGACAAGGCGCGGCTGGAGTACGCCACCAACTTCACCATCGACTACCACCGCTCCTACGCGGTGCTCACCGTGCAGCAGCCCAGCCAGGGCGCCAAGCCGGCCAGTTACGTGCTGGTTCGGTGCGGCGCTCCCACGCCGCAACTGTCCGGGGCGCTGGCCAAGGACCAGCAGGTCACCGTCCCGGTTCACTCGCTGTTCTCCGGCTCCACCACCCAACTGCCGTCGCTGGTGATGCTGGACCGGCTGGACGTGCTCACCGGCGTGGCTTTCAAGGCGTTCGTCTCGGAGACGCCGGTGGTGCAGCACATCTCGTCACCCGACGTCGTGCAGTACGCGGACGCGGCAGGCACCGTGGACGCCGAGCGGGTGGTCGCCGCCAAGCCGGACGTGCTGGTCACCGGGGGCTTCGACGACCCGGCCTACGCCAACATCATCAAGGCCGGCGTCCCGGTGCTCTCGGACGCCGACTGGCTGGAGAACGACCCGCTGGGCCGCGCCGAGTGGATCAAGTTCTTCGGGGCGCTCACCGACACCCAGGCGGCCGCCGGGCGGCAGTTCGACTCCATCGTCGACGCCTACCAGCGGCTGCAGAAGCTGGCGGCGCCCGCGGCCAAGGTCTCCGTAGTCACCGGCCAGCCCTACCAGGGCACCTGGTACGTGCCCGGTGGGGGTTCGTACACCGCCCGGCTGATCGCCGACGCCGGCGGCACCTACCCGTGGGCCTCCGACCCGTCCACCGGCAGCATCGCCACCGACGTGGAGACGGTATTCGCGCGGTCCGGCACCGCCCCGGTGTGGCTGGCCAGCACCACGTGGACCACCACCAAGCAGGCGCTGGCCGAGAACGCCACCTTCGCCAAGTTCACCGCGTTCGCCACCGGCAACGTCTGGAACGCCGCCAAGGATGTCAACTCGGCTGGCGGCAACAACTTCTACGAGCTGGGGGCCGCCCGGCCCGACCTGATCCTGGGCGACCTGGTGGCAATCCTGCACCCCGACCTGTTGCCGGACCACGAGTTCGCCTTCTACCTGAAGCTGAGTTGAGCGGTGATCGGAATGCGAGCGCGGCGATGACCTTTTGGGTGTGGCGATGACCGTCCGGCGCGCGGCGGCGA
>DASSTH010000006.1:0-8505 GCA_035708025.1 Nakamurella sp.
ATGGGAGTGTCACATGATCAACACCACGCGTGTCCGCATCGTCACCGTCACCGCAGCCCTGGCCGTCGCCCTCTCACGGACGGCCTGGCCGAGCTGCTGGATCAGCTCTCCGGATCCGTGCGTGCCGTGGTGCTGACCAACGCCCCGTCCACCGGCCTGGACACCGCGCTGCGCCGGCTGGGACTGGCCGGCCGGATCGACGCCGTGCTGCATTCGGCCGGCAAACCCGAGCACTCCCCCGACCTGCTGGCCGAGTTGCTCGGCGACGCACCCGCCGAGCAACTGTGCAGCGTCGGCGACTTGTGGACCAACGACATCGCGCCCGCTTTGCACTTGGGCTGCGTGACTGCGCTGATCGATCGCACCGGCGCCGAGACCCGGCCGGTACACGTCCGCGCCGAGCGCATCGAGGACCTCTACCCGGCCATCCGCCAGTGGGCCGCCGACCCGCGGGCGTTCGCAGTCCGGCATGACCCGCACCGCCGTCCGATCCCCTCCGTCGCCGATGGGAGTGTCACATGATCAACACCACGCGTGTCCGCATCGTCACCGTCACCGCAGCCCTGGCCGTCGCCCTCTCACTGACGGCCTGCGGCGCCCGGGACAACTCCTCCGGCGGGGTTTCCCCGGCCGGCGGCGAGCAGACCAGCGCCGCGGCCGGCAGCACCGCCGGTAACCCGGGCACCGCCGCGTCCGGGACCACCGGCTCGAGTACCGCGGCGGCCGGCGGCGCGTGCACCGGCAAGAGCGGCGACCGCGTGCCGGACAAGCTGGTGCTCGCGCTGGTCCCGTCCGGCGACGCCAAGAAGCTGGTGGAGAGCGTCAAGCCGCTCACCGCGGCGCTGACCAAGAGCCTGGGCATCCCCGTCTCCGGGGTGGTCACCCAGGACTACCAGGCCGCGGTCGAGGCCATCGGCGCGAACAAGGCCGACATCGGCATGCTGCCCTCGTTGCAGATGAGCCAGGCCTGCGAGCGATACGGAGCCATCCCGGCACTGCAGACCCTGCGCAACGGCAAGAGCTCCTACGCCGCGCAGTTCTTCACCAACAACCCGGACAAGTACTGCGCCGACACCCCCAAGCCGGACAAGAACGGGATGCTGTACTGCAACGGCACCGCCTCCGGCAACGGACCGGCCGGGCTGGACTCGCTGGCCAAGGTGAAGGGCGCGAAGTTCTGCTTCCTGCAGGCCGCCTCGCCCGCCGGGTACATCTTCCCGGCCGCCGCCCTGAAGGCCGCCGGCATCGACCCGGCCACCGGCGTCTCGCCGATCACCGTCACCTCCAACGACGCGTCGGTGCTGGCGGTCTACAACGGGGACGCCGAGGTCGGCGCCTCCTACTGGGACGCCCGGACGGTGGTCGCCAAGGACACTCCGGACGTGGGCAAGAAGGTCGTGGTGTTCGCGCTGACCGACGAGATCCCCAACGACGGCGTGTCGCTGAACGGCACGCTCACCAAGAGCTGGCAGGACAAGATCAGCAAGGCGATGATGGACTACGCCGCGACCCCGGACGGCGTGCAGACCCTGGAGGACATCTACCAGATCAGCGGGCTGCAGCCGGCGGATCCGGCGAAGCTGCAGCGAACCCAGGACGTCGCCAACACGCTGGGTCTGGGCTGACCGTACGGGAGCCACGATGGCTGGACACGTCCCCGCAGCCGCCTCCGGCATCCACTTCGACGGCGTCGGGGTGCGCTACCCGAACGGCACCGTCGGCCTGACGGACATCACGCTGGACATCGCCCCCGGCGAGATGGTCGTGGTGGTGGGGCTGTCCGGCGCCGGCAAGTCGACGCTGATCCGGACCATCAACGGTCTGGTGCCCATCACCAGCGGGCGGCTGCTGGTGGGTGACCGGTCGGTGGGCCGGCTGTCCGGCCGCCGGCTGGGTGACCTACGCAGCGAGATCGGCATGGTGTTCCAGTCGTTCAACCTGGCCCGGCGCACCACCGTGATCAACAACGTGCTGATGGGCAGGTTGCATCACACACCGACCTGGCGGACGTTGATCGGTGCCTGGTCGGCGGCCGACCGGGAGATCGCGCTGCAGGCGCTGGAGCGGGTGGAGATCGTCGAGAAGGCCTACACCAAGGCGTCGGAGCTGTCCGGCGGGCAGCAACAGCGGGTGGCGATCGCCCGCGCACTGGCACAGCAGCCCAGCGTGATCCTGGCCGACGAGCCGGTCGCCTCCCTGGACCCGCCCACCTCCCACGTGGTGATGCGCGACCTGCAGCGGATCAACGCCGACCTGGGCATCACCGTGGTGGTCAACCTGCACTTCCTGGACCTGGCCCGGCGGTACGGGCGACGGTTGGTCGGCATGCGGGCCGGCCGGGTGGTGTACGACGGCGAGGGCGCGGATGCCGACGAGCGGGTGTTCGCCGACATCTACGGCCGGTCGATCACCGCCGAGGACGTGCTGGACACCCGGGTGCACCCGTGACCGGCGCCGTCGCGGTGTCCGCGGCGAGCCGCCGCCCGCCGCGGCCGCACACCGCGTGGAAGGGTTGGCTGGTCGTCGCGGTGGTGCTGGGCATCACGGTGTGGACCGGCATCGCGATCGGTGTCAACATCCCGGACCTGTTGGGCAACTGGCGCAACGGCCTGGCCAACATGGGGGCGCTGACCCAGCCGGACTACTGGTTCTTCCCGCAGACGCTGCCCGCGTTGGTGGAGACGGTCCAGATGGCGGTGATGGCGACCGCGATCGCCTCGGTGGTCGGGCTGCCGATCAGTTTCGCCGCCTCCCGGGTGACCAACCCGTCCCGCCCGGCCATGCTGGCCGTCCGGTCGGTGATGAACGTGGTGCGGGCGGTGCCCGACCTGCTGTACGCGGCCATCCTGGTCTCGGTGGTGGGTACCGGGGTGCTGTCCGGGACCATCGCGCTGGTGCTGTTCAACACCGCGATCATCGTCAAGCTGGTGTCCGAGGCGCTGGATGCGGTGGACACCGGTGGTCAGGAGGCGGCGCTGGCGGCCGGCGCCACCTGGCCGAAGGCGGACCGGGCGGCGGTGCTGCCGGAGATCCTGCCGTCGTTCGCGTCCCAGGTGCTGTACACCTTCGAGCTGAACATCCGCGCCTCCACCGTGATCGGTCTGGTGGGCGCGGGCGGCCTGGGCATGCTGATCGACAAGGTGCGGACCTTCTACCACTACCACGCGTTGAGCCTGATCATCCTGGAGATCCTGGTGGTGGTACTGGTTCTGGAGGTCGCCTCGTCGTCGTTGCGGAAGCGGCTGACCCGATGAGCGGTCCGCAGCCGTCCGCGGCGGCCACCTCGGGTGGCCACGCCACGCCGGGTGCCTCCATGCCCGGTCGCCCCACGCGGGCCGGCACGCCGGCCACCGCACCGGCCGCATCCCCGCCTCGGGCGCCGAACGGCCGTCCCGTCACCGACCGCCCGGCGCCGTCATCCAGGATCCCGGTACCGCCGTCGGCGCCGGCCAGCTCGTCCGGGCCGGCCGGCTCGTCCGGGCCCGGCAGGCCGAACCGCCCGCTGCACCTGGCCCGCACGCTGATCTGGTGCGCGATCACCGCCGTGGTCGTGCTGGCCTTCGCCACCGCGCCGCTGGACTGGGCGAGCCTGCTCCGGTTCCCCGGCAACATGATCCGCTACCTCGGCCTGATGTTCGGCCCGCCCAGCCTCGCCACCCTGGGGCCGGCGCTGTCGGCGACGTTGCTGTCGGTGCAGATGGCCTGGTTCGGCACGGTGCTGGGAGTGGCGGTGTCGCTGCCGCTGGGGTTCCTGGCCACCAGGGGCGTCACGCCGGCGCCGGTGCGTGCGGTGATCCGGGCGGTACTCGGGTTGCTGCGGGCGGTCCCGGAGGTGGTGATCGCCATCCTCATCCTGTCGGTGACGGGGTTGACGGCCTTCACCGGGGCATTGGCCATCGCCGTGGGCTCGATCGGCACGCTGGGCAAGTGGAGCTACGAGTCCATGGAGGCGGTGGACCGGGGCCCCATCGAGGCGGCCAGGGCCGCCGGGGCGAACCGGTGGCAGATCGTGCGGTGGGGCGTGTGGACCTCCGCGCAGCCGGAGGTGCTGGCCTTCTGGCTGTACCGTTTCGAGATCAGCGTGCGGGCCTCCGCGATCCTGGGCCTGATCGGGGCCGGCGGGATCGGAAAGGTGTTGGCGGACAACGTGAACTTCCGGATCTGGGATGCGGTGGGGATGTTGCTCATCGTGGTGGTGGTGGTGACGGTGATCATCGACCTGATCTCCGGGACGCTGCGCCGCCGGCTGATCACCGGCCGCTGGTCCGCCCCCCGGTTGCGCCGCACCCCGGTACCCGCGGTGGGCACGGCGTGACGGTGATCATCGAACCGGTGACGGCGGTCGAGGCGTCCGGCGTGCCGGCACCGGCGCCGGCCGCGACCCGGGGGATGCGATGACCGCGGTGGCCTCCGGGCTGGACGCGCCCGGTGGCGTGGCGGCACACATCCGGGCCATGCTGCCGTCCCTGCTGCCCGCCGAACGGGCGGTCGCGGAGGTGCTGCTGGACCGGCCGGAGACGGTGATCGAGATGTCCTCGCGGGAGGTCGCCGAGGCCGCCGGGGCGTCCCGCGCCACCGTGGTCCGCACCAGCCAGAGCCTGGGCTTCTCCGGCTACCAGCAGCTGCGGGTGATGCTGGCCAGGGACCTGGGCAGCGTGGACCGGCCAGCGGCCACCGGAGTCGCCCCACCGGATTCGGTGGCCGGCGCGATCCGGGCCACCTTCGCCAAGGTCGGCGAATCGCTGCCGGCCATGACGGCGCTGCTGGCCGACGCGGACATCGCCGCCGCCGTCGACCTGCTGTGCGGGGCCGGTCGAGTGCTGGTGGCGGGCAACGGGCTGTCCGCACCGCTCGCCCAGTTGGCCGCGCAGCGCCTGATCGCCCTGGGCCGGCCCGCCGAGGCGCCCGCCGATGCGCTCGCCCAGCAGGTGGCCGCCCGGCACCTGACCGACCGGGACGCGCTGCTGGTGATCAGCGGATCCGGGGCCAACGAGGCCACCGTCCGCGCCGCCCGGGTGGCCCGGCAGGCGGGCGCCGCCGTGGTGCTCGTCACCGCGTTCGGCCGCTCGCCTGTGACCGAGCTGGCCACCGTCACGCTGGTGGTGGGGATGCGCGATCCGACGTTCCGCGACGAGCTCACCGTCACCACCCGGATCCCGCAGTTCATCCTGATCGAGGCGTTGATCGCCGGCGTGGACCGCCGGCTCGGCCCGGACGCGGACGCCGCTCACGCGGCCACCATGCAGGTGCTGGCCGAGAACCTGGTCGAGTAGCGCCGCCATCCGATGTTCGCGGGTTTGATACTGCATTCCGCGCCCGATATGTCCGGCAGGGCCAGTATCAAACCCGCGAAGTCCAACCCGCGTACCTCGACGGCAGGTCGGGCCGATCAATCCAGTACATCGGCCGCGTCCCACAACCGTAGGGCGGTGATGAGCCGGCCGTCACCGATCGCCGCAGCGCGGAGGGCGCGCTCGCGCGGGACGTCGGTCTCGGCGCGGTTCCGCCAACCGATCACGCCCGCGAGCATGCACAGCAGCCTTCTGCGGCCGTTGGCCACGCTCGTCGCATCCAGGCCGAGCTCGCGGACCAGGTCCGTGAAGTGACGCTGCTGGTCCAGCGGGCTGAGCGAGGTGGTGATGAAGCCGAAGCTGTCCACCACCGGCGCTCCCCGACAGACCGAGCCCCAATCCAGCACGACGGGCCCGTCGTCGGTGAACAACACGTTGTCCAGGTGCAGGTCGGCGTGTACCGGGTGCGCCGGTGCCTCATGCAGCGCGCCGGCCACCGATGCCAGCGAGTCGCACAGTCTCTCGGCCATCCGGAAGACGTCCTCGGGCAGTTCATCCCGCAACGCCTCGCGCTGGGCCGCCCAGTTGCGCCGGAAGTTCTCCTGCCGCCGCTGCGGTGGACTGCCCCAACGGGGCAGCGCCGTCAGCGCGGGTGCGCGCCCGTCGGCCGCCCAGAAGTCCTTCATCGACTCGAGAACGGCGTGCACGTCGTCGGCCCCAGCGCCCTCGAGCGCGTCGCCCGCCCGCGCCGTCCGCAGATCCTCGATCAGCAGCAGCGGCCGGCCGTCGGGGCCGCTGCCTGCATACAGGCAACGGGGCGCGGGTGCCGCGAGGGGCTCGGCCAGCAGCCGGTAGAACCCCATCTCGGCCTCCAGGGCGGGGTCGGGTCCGAGTTTGGCCACGACTGTCGAGCTGCGGCCGGCGTCGTCGTCGAGCCTGACGCGCACCACCGTGCCGGCGAACCCACGATCGGTGCCGATCCGCCGGCAGAGGGCCGATGCGATCGGCCGCTGCAGGCACCGGCTCATCCATTGCGGCGTCAGCAGATCCGGCGCGACATGCACGAACCGGCACGCTACACCGCGGGGGACCTCTCACCCGGTGATGCGGACCGGGGGTTGCAGGCGGACGCTGCGGAACGGCGATGCCGCCAGCATGGCGGCCGTGGCGCCGAAGATGGCGGCCGCCACGATGAGGGTGGGCCGGGCCCCGACGTGCGTGGCCAGCAGCCCGGCGAGCGGCGCCACGGCGACGATCACCGCCCGGTTGAACGAGCGCATGGTGGTGTTGGTGCGGGCCTGCAACGCGTCCGGGGTGAGCACCTGGCGGTAGCTCATCTCGTGGGAGTTGCCGAACCCGATGCCGAATCCGTGCAGCGCCACCCCAGCGCCGGCGACCGCCATCGCAGCCCAGTCGTGCGTACCCAGACCGGCGACCACGATCGCGCCCGCTCCGGCGGTGGACGCCACATGCGCGGTGATGATCGCGCCGCCGGTGCCCAGCCGCCGCCCGCCGGCACTGGTGGTGGCCGCACCGAGGAAGCCGCCGAGCCCACCCAACGCGGTGATGATGCCGAACTCCAGCGGACTGAGCCCCAGGGTGATCAACACGAACGGAGCCAGCACGGTACCGACGATGGCGTTGGCCGCGAACCAGATGTGCGTGGCAACGGCCAGCCGGGCCAGCCCCGAGGTGCGGTAGATCCAGCCGAGACCCTCGCCGATCTCCCGCCTCAGGTTCGGCACCCTGGCGGGCACGTGCGGCGACTCGTGCAGCCGGATGGTGGCGATCATCGCGGCGGAGAACAGGTAGGTCGCGGCGTCGACCAGCACGGCGATCGGGGCGCCGACCAGCTTGACCAGCAACCCGGCCAGCGCCGGCCCGCTGGTCTGGGCGACGGCGTTGGCCCCGTCGATGCGGGAGTGGGCGCGTTGCAGGTGCCCGGCCGGCACCAGGCGCGGTATCACCGACATCGAGGCGGCGCCGTTGATCAGTGACGCCGTGCCGTAGCAGAAGACGATCACCAGCAACAGTGGCAGGGTCAACACTCCGGTGGCCCAGGCCAGCGGGATGGACATGAGCAGGATCGCCTGCGTCAGGTCGGTGGTGACCATCATCGGCCGCCTCCGGCGCCGGTCCACCAGGGCACCGACGACCAGCCCCAGCAGGAGATAGGGCAACCAGCGGACGGAGTTCAGCCAGCCCACCTCCTGCGCGGTGCCGTGCAGGGTCAACACCACCAGCGTTTGCAACGCCAGCAAGGTCACGTAGGTGCCGAACGCCGAGACCGCATCGCCCACCCAGAACCGGGTGAAGCCGGCCGAGGGAAATGCCGGCGCCGCCGGTCCGGCGGCCGACCGGCCCGGCGCACCCGGGCCGGCGGCCGACCGCTCGGGCGCACCCTGGTTGTCGGCCGGCCGCCCGTTCCCTCCGTCCGGCATGCCGGCAGGCGTCGCCCGGCGTCTCACCCGGCGGTTCCTCGCCGGCTGCCGTCGGGGTCCTCGCCGGCCGCCGACAGCACCCGGGCCGTCGCCGCGTCGGCCGGGTAGAAGGACTCGATGGCCAGTTCGCCGACCGTCACGTCGGTGGCGGTGCCCACGGTCGCGGTGATGCTGAACAGCGACAGCACGGTCCCGCCGTGCCGGAACTGCAGCGGCAGCACCACGCTGCTGGGCGGCGGCGTCGGGTCCAGCCCGCCGGGATAGCCCAGCAACTCCTCGTGCAGGTCGGCGAGCCGACGATCCCCCATCGTGTCGGCGCGGTGCCGCAGTTGGGTCAACAGGTGCGCCCGCCACTGGGCGAGGTTGACGATGCGGGGCGCCAGGCCGTCCGGGTGCAGGGTCAGCCGCAGCACGTTGGCCGGCGGGTGCAGCAGGTGCTCCGGAACACCGGCGGTGAACAGCGACACGCTCGGGTTGGCTTCCAGCAGCTCCCACCAGCGGTTGATCACCACAGCCGGGTACGGCTGGTGGCCGGCCAGCACCTGGCGGAGGGCGGCCCGGACGGTGTCCAGCTCGGGCTCGTCAAGTCCGTGCTCGGGATAGGCGGGGGCGTACCCGCCCGCCAGCAGCAGCGCGTTGCGCTCGCGCAGCGGCACCTCCAACTGCTCGGTGAGCCGCAGGATCATCTCCGGGGTCGGCCGTGACCGGCCGGTCTCCACGAAACTGAGGTGCCGGGTGGAGATGTCTGCCTGGATGGACAGGTCCAACTGGCT
>DASSTH010000007.1:0-2766 GCA_035708025.1 Nakamurella sp.
CGGCCTGGTGCGCCACCATGCCCGGCGGCCGGTTCGGCGCGGACAGCACGTACGGCCCGACGCGCAGCGTGGTCGTCGCGGCCGCGGCGGCGGCGCAGGCGATCGACGGTTCCAGGGTGTTCAGCGTGTCCGGGACTAGCAAGACGTCGAAGCCCTGGCTCTCCAACCGCCGGGCGGTGTCCGTCCAGCGTTCGGCGGAGTGCAGCTCGCCGGCGATGATCCCGAAACGGAAGCGGTGATCGGTCATGCGTCGATGCTGCCCGTCCAGGGCGCACGGGTGGCTCCGGGATGTCCCCCAAAGGCGGCCCGGTAACTTTGAAAATCCGGCGCGGCCAGGGGTGCCACATCTTTGCGGCGTCAGCGCACCTTGGTGACCTCGAACTCGCACGCGGGATGCGCGATCGCCTCCTGCGCCGGGATGAGGGCGATCTCCGCGCCACCCGTCCGGACGGTCTCGGCCAGCACCCCGAAGACCGAGGACGCCGTCCGGGCCAGCGCCTCCTGGATGCCGTACGCAGCCAGGTGCACCAGGAACAGCGCGGAGGTGACGTCCCCGGCGCCGTTGACCTGCAGCGGCAGCCGCGGGGTGCGCACCCGGTACGCCCCGGTGTCGTCCACCGCAAGCATGCCGATCGTGGGGCCGGCCGCGGCGTGCTCCCCCGCCCCCGACCCGGCGGCCGGGTCGTCCAGACGGCCGAAGTGCGATCCGGTGTCGCCCGGCCCCGCGCTGCCGCCGGGCACCGTCTGCACCGCCCCGCCGTCCTCGATCGAGGTCACCAGCACCGTGGACGGCCCCATCGCCCGGATCCGGTCCACCGCGGCCAGCAGGGCATCGTCGTCGGACACGTCGGCCGGAGTGGCGGTCGCCGGGTCGCCGCCGGATCCGGCCAGGTACGCCAGCTCGAATGCGTTGGGGGTGACGATGTCCGCGGCCGGCACCACCGTCTCCCGGATCAATTCCGGTATCCCTGGCAACACGAACATCCCGCGTCCCACGTCACCCATCACCGGGTCGCAGCAGTACACCGCATCCGGGTTGAGCTCGCGCACCCTGCGCACCGTGTCTAGCACCACCTCGGCCACCCCGGGAGAGCCCTGGTAGCCGGTCAGCACCGCGTCCGTCAGGCCCAGCATCCCGCGGTCCTCGATGCCGTGCACCACATCCGCCACCACCGCCGGATCCAGCACCTGCCCCCGCCAGGCGCCGTAGCCGGTGTGGTTGGAGAAGTGCACCGTCAGGACCGGCCACACCTCGTGACCGAGCCGCTGCAGCGGGAAGGTGGCTGCGCTGTTGCCCGCATGACCGTAGGCGACAGACGACTGGATCGACAGGACGCGCATCACCTGCCAGGGTAGGCGGTGATCGCGACGCCGCGGCCCGGGCACCGTCCGGCCACGGAGGACACTCGCGGTGGCCGGATGTGCCCGTCACCGCCCCGCCGGGTACCCCACCGGCACCTGCGACGACTCGAGGAGGCCAGATGGCCGCGCCGTCCGTGCCGCCGGACCACCCCGCGTTGCGGCTGCCCGCCGCCCAACTCGCCGGGCGCATCCAGGACACGCTGATCGGCCAGGGAGTGACGGCACAGGCCGTGGAGGCGGCGGTGTCCAGCGCCCTGGAACTCGGCTTCCACGCCCTGATCGTGCCGGGGTCGTGGGTCTGGCTGGCCCGACGCATGCTGGCGGGCACATCGCGCGGGTCCGCGCGATCCGGCTCGAGCGGCTCCGGTCCGGCCATGGCGAACGGCCCAGCCAGCAGCAACGGCGCCGCCAGCAGCAATGGCACCGCGGGCAGCAATCGCACCGCGGGCAGCAATGGAATCGCGGGCAGCAACGGCAACGCCGATAGCAATGGCATGGCCGACAGCAACGGCATGGCCGGCACCGCGCTGCGGCTCGGGTCGATCGTGGACTTCCCCTACGGATCGGCCACCACCGCGGCCCGGGTGGCCGACGCGGCGGCCCTCGTCGAGGCCGGGGTGGACGAGTTGGACGCGACCGTCAATATCGGATACCTGCTGTCCGGCCGGCACTCCGAATTCGCGGACGACCTGGCCGCCGTGGTGCGGGCGGCCGCTCCGGTCGGGGTGAAATTCATGCTGGAGTTGCCGTTGCTGGACGCGCGGCTCCGGGAGGTGGCGGTGGCGGCCGCGGTCGACTCCGGTGCCGCGTACGTCAAGAACGCCTCCAGCGGCGCGGTGGGCATCGCCGACCCGGCCAGCATCGCCTACCTGCGGAAGTCGGTGCCGCCGTCGGTCGGGGTGAAGGCCTCCGGCGGCATCAAGACGGTCCAGCAGGTGCGCGAACTGCTGGCCGCCGGCGCCGACCTGATCGGCACGTCGTCCGGGGTGTCGATCGTGACGGGCCAACGAATCGTCGCCGGATCGCTCTATTCATACTGATCACGTGACGCCTGACACCCTGGTCGCCGGCATCGACTCCTCGACCCAATCGACCAAGGTCCTGCTGGTGCGGGCCTCGGACGGCGTGGTGGTGGACCAGGCCTCGGCACCGCACCCGCCGGGTACCGAGGTCGACCCGGCCGCATGGTGGGAAGCCTTGCAGCAGGCGGGGTCCGGCCTGTTGGACCGGGCGGCTGCGATCGGTGTGGCCGGCCAGCAGCACGGCATGGTGGCTCTGGACGCGGCCGGCATGGTGGTCCGGCCGGCCTTGCTGTGGAACGACCTCCGGTCGGCCACCGAGGCGGCCGAGGTGGTCGAGCACCTGGGCGGCCCGGAGGCCTGCGCCCGGACGATCGGTTCGGTG
>DASSTH010000008.1:0-14633 GCA_035708025.1 Nakamurella sp.
TGCAGGGGCCGGCGCCGGCGTCCACCGGGACACCGCTGGTCACCGACGACGTGCTGCCCACCTGGCAGCGCCGGCTGCTGGCCGAGCACCCCGGGGTGCAGCGGGTGGAGTTCGACGGCTGCTACCCGTTCGCCCAGCTGCGCTACCACGACGACGCGCTGCCGGTGGAGGTCACGCTGGAGGCCTTCAACCCGCTGATCCCGCTGAACGTCCCGGACAGCTCGCTGCCGGTGGCGATGTTCACCGTCCGGCTACACAACCCCGGGACGCTGCCGGTGCACGGCAGTGTCGGTGCCGCCCTGCAGAACGCGGTCGGCTGGGACGGGGTCAGCCCGATCGACATGGTCACCGGGGCGGGATACGGCGGCAACACCAATCGGGTGCGGCGGGCGGACGGCTGGACCACCGTGCTGCTGGAGAACCCGGCGCTGGCCCCGGACGCGCCCGGCGCCGGGCAGATGCTGCTGGCCGCCGATCATCCGGCGGCGCCGGTGCTGCGGCAGTGGCGGCACCCGGGGGAGTTCGTCACCTTCCTACGATCCCGCGCGCCGGCCGACGGCGCGTTCCGGCTCGTCCAGGCCCCGGGCACGCCGGACCCGCAGCGGCACGGACCGGCCGGGTACCTCGGGGCCAGCCCGCCCGGGCAGACCTGGAACACCGGGATCGCCGTGCCGTTCGCCCTGCAGCCGGGGCAGCACACCGAGATCCGGCTGCTGATGTCCTGGCACTTCCCGAACCGGACGGTCAACTTCGAGCAGTTCGGACCGCCGCGCCCGGAGTGGGGCGCCACCCGGTTCTGGCTCGGAAACCACTACACGACGGTGCATCCCGATGCCGAGTCGGTGGCCAGGGCGGTCATCCCCCGGTGGCACGAGCTGCGCGAGGCCAGCAGGGCATGGACCGACACGCTCGCCGGCTCCGGCTTGGACCAGCAGGCCGTCCGGCACCTGGCCGCGCAGCTGTCGCTGATCCGCAGCCCCACCTGCTTCCGCACCGCCGACGGCCGGTTCTTCGGCTTCGAGGGCACCCTGGGCGCCTCCACGGGCATGTGGTCCGGCGAATACGGCGGCTCCTGCCCGCTGAACTGCACCCACGTGTGGAACTACGAACAGGCACTGGCGGCGGCGTTCCCGGAGCTGGAACGCAGCATGCGGGAGACCGAGTTCGACATCGCGCAGGCGCCCGAGGGGTACCTGCCGCACCGGGTGATCGCGCCGGTGTACCTGCGCCAGCTGTGGGACGAACCGATCGGCGGACCGGAGGATCCGGCGCTGGACGGCATGCTCGGCGCGGTGCTCAAGACGTACCGCGAGGTGCGGAACGGCGCGGGAATGGACTGGCTGCGGCGGTACTGGCCGAACGTGGTGCGGCTGCTGGAGCACGTGCAGCGCACCTGGGACCGCGATCGCGCCGGCCTGCTGCGCGGCATCCAGCCGTCCACCCACGACATCGACCTGGCCGGGCTGAACACCTACATGGGCACGCTGTACCTGGCGGCGCTGCGGGCGGCCGAGGAGATGGCGCTGCTGCTGGACGATCCGGGTGCCGCGGCCGGCTACCGGGAGGTGTTCCGCCGAGGCAGCGCGGACTACGACGAGGCGCTGTTCACCGGCGAGTACTACCGGCAGGTGCTCGACCCCGGGGATCCGGTGGCGTTCCAGTGGCTGGACGGCTGCCTGTCCGACCAGCTCATCGGGCAGTGGTGGGCGCACCAGCTGGGCCTGGGGCACCTGCTGCCGGCCGACCACGTGCGCACCGCGCTGAGATCCGTGGTGCGGCACAACCTGCGGAGCGATTTCACCGACTTCCGGCACCCGTACCGTGTTTTCGCCGACGGCGATGACACCGGGCTGCTGATGTGCAGCTGGCCGCACGGCGGCCGCCCGGAGATCCCCACCCGGTACGCCGACGAGGTGTGGACCGGCATCGAGTACCAGGTGGCCGCGCACTGCCTGCAGGAGGGCCTGCAGGAGGAGGCGTGGCGGATCCTGCGCGGGGTGTGGGGGCGGTACGACGGCCGGCGGCGCAACCCGTACAACGAGATCGAGTGCGGTGACCACTACGCCCGGGCGATGGCGGGCTGGTCGGTGCTGGAGGCGCTGTCCGGGGTGTCGTGGAACGCGGCGACCGGTGCCGTGCGGATGTGCCTGCCGGAGGGCGATGCCACGACGCCGGTCCTCGCGGGCGGCGGCTGGGGGACGCTGGGCACCTCCGGCGGCGAGGTCCGACTGGAGTGCCGATTCGGGCGGTGGGAGATCGTCGAACTCACCGTCACCGGACTCTCCTGCCAGACTGCTGATGTGCACCTCGAACTGGCGGCCGGTGGCTCGGTCGCCCCCGTCGACTGCTCGGTCGGGACGGGGCCGGACGGGGCGGTGACGGTGATCCCGGCGACGCCGGTCCGGATCACCCCCGGCGGAGCGCTGACCCTGCGGAGCCGGCGGTGAGACTCGACGGCCGGGCGGTGAGACGGCCATGGTGAAGATCGTCGACGTGGCGGCGGAGGCCGGTACCTCCGTGGCCACGGTGTCCCGGGCGCTGAACAACAACGACCGGGTGGATCCGGAACTGGTGCGGCGGGTGCTGGCCGCGGCCAAGAAGCTCGGCTACCGGCCCAACGCGGTGGCCCGGAACCTGCGCCGGCAGCGCACCAGTCTGTGGCTGCTGATCATCTCCGACATCGAGAACGCGTTCTTCACCTCCGTGGCGCGCGGGGTGGAGGACGTCGCCCAGCGCAACGGGTTCTCGGTGGTGCTGTGCAACGCCGACGAGGATGTGCACAAGGAGGCCAGGTACCTCGACCTGGCCGCGGCCGAACAGGCGGCCGGCGTGATCCTGTCCCCGCACTCGGCGCACGCCGACGTCTCGCGGCTGTCCCGGGACGCCATCCCGGTGGTGGCCATCGACCGGAGCCTCGCCGTGCCGGTCGACTCGGTCTACACCGACTCCCGGGAAGGCGCGCGGGTCGCCACCGCACACCTGATCGCCGAGGGGTGGCGGCGTCCCGCCTGCATCACCGGCCCGAAGAGCGCCGAGACCGCCGAACTGCGCCGGCTCGGATACATCGACGCGTTGACCGGCGCGGGGATCCGCACCCGCCGGGTGGTGCACCAGCCGTTCCACATGGACGGTGGCCGGGCGGCGGCCGCGCAGTTGCTGGATCGTGCGACGCCGCCGGATGCCTTCTTCGTGGCCAACGCCGCTCTCGCCCTGGGTGTGCTGCATGAGCTGCGGGCACGGGGCCTGCGCCCGGGCGTGGACGTGGGCCTGGTGTGCTTCGACGACGCGCCGTGGGCGCCGCTGGTGGACCCACCGATCTCGGTGGTGGTGCAGCCGGCCTATCAGGTGGGCGCCCGGGCCGCGGAGTTGCTGGTGCAGCGGATCGGCGGCGCCGCCAAGGGCGCTCCCCGCACGCTGGTGCTGCCCACCGAGCTGGTGGTCCGGGCCAGCTCGCTGCGGCCGGCGGGTGGGGACGGGATCGCGGGCCCCGGACGGGTGCGCCCGTAGACCGCGGGCGCCGGCGGCTGTTCCGGAGTGCCCCGGGTACTGCCTGTATCGTCCGGACCGAGCGACGCGCAGACCGCCGGAGAGGAGCCGCGCCCGATGACCCCGCTGTCGATCGTGCTGATCGCCATCTGCGCGGCGGTCACGGCGGTGGCGGCGGCGATGACCGTACGCACCGTCACCCGCATGGTGCGCACCATCCGGCTGGGCCAGCCGGACCCCACCCGCAGCGGCTCGCCGGGCCGACGCCTCGGCACCATGCTGGCCGAGACCGTCGGGCACACCCGGATGCTGCAGTGGAGCGTGATCGGGGTCGCCCACTGGTTCGTGTTCGCCGGGTTCATCGTGCTGTCGGTACTGGTGGCCGAGGCCTACGGCGAGGTGATCGACCCGTCCTTCGAGTTCTGGGGGCTGGGCTCATTCGGCCCGTGGAACCTGCTGGTGGAGATCCTGGCCGTGCTGACCATCGTCGGCATCGCCGTGCTGATCGTCATCCGGCAGCGCGCGCATCCCCGTCACCCCCGGCGGCGTTCCCGGTTCGCCGGGTCGAACTTCTGGCAGGCCTACTTCGTCGAGATCGTGGTCGCCATCGAAGGTGTCGGCGTGCTGCTGGTGCGCGGCTTCAAGCAGTCCGCGGACTACCTGCACCAGCCGGTGTGGTCGTCCCCGGTGGCGCACTGGCTGGGCAGCTTCCTGCCCTCCTCCGACGCGGCGATCCAGATCACCGCGCTGTTCAAGGTGCTGTCCGCGATGGTGTGGCTGATCGTCATCGCCGCCAACATCACCATGGGGGTGGCCTGGCACCGGTTCACCGTGTGGCCCAACATCTTCTTCAAGCGCGAGGGCGACGGATCCACCGCCCTCGGTGCGCTCAAGCCGATGATGTCCGGCGGCGCCCCGCTGGACTTCGAGAAGGCCGATCCGGAGACCGACGTGTTCGGCGCCGGCAAGATCGAGGACTTCTCCTGGAAGGCCTGGCTGGACTTCACCACCTGCACCGAATGCGGCCGCTGCCAGTCCCAGTGCCCGGCCTGGAACACCGCCAAGCCGCTCAGCCCGAAGCTGGTGATCCTGGCGCTCCGCGACCACGCCTACGCCAAGGCCCCCTACCTGGCCGCCGGTGGCGGCAAGGACATGGCCGGCACCGAGAAGCTGTCCGATGAGGATCTGGCGGCACTGGCGCACTCCGATCCGCTGGCGGCGTTGGAGGCCGGCCGACCGCTGGTCGGGGACGCGGAATCCGGCGGGATCATCGACCCCGAGGTGCTGTGGGACTGCACCACCTGCGGCGCCTGCGTGCAGCAGTGCCCGGTGGACATCGAGCACGTCGACCACATCGTGGACATGCGCCGCTACCAGGTGATGATCGAGTCCGAGTTCCCCACCGAACTGGGCGGGCTGTTCCGCAACCTGGAGAACAAGGGCAACCCGTGGGGCCAGAACGCCTCCGCCCGGATGGACTGGGCCAAGGACCTGCCGTTCGAGGTGCCGGTCGTCAACGGCACCATCGACCGAGACCACGAGTACCTGTTCTGGATCGGCTGCGCCGGCGCCTTCGACGACCGGGCCCGGCGGACCGTGCGGGCCACCGCCGAGCTGCTGCACCTGGCCGCCGTCGGGTTCGCGGTGCTCGGCACCGCGGAGACTTGCACCGGTGACCCGGCCCGCCGCGCCGGCAACGAGTTCCTGTTCCAGATGCTGGCGCAGCAGAACGTGGAGACGATCAACGCCGCGTTCGGCGAGCGCAAGCGGCGCAAAATCGTCACCACCTGCGCGCACTGCTTCAACACGCTGTTCAACGAGTACCCGTCACTCGGTGGGCAGTACGAGGTGGTGCACCACACCCAGCTGCTCAACCGGCTGGTGCGGGAGCGCCGGCTGGTGCCGGTGGCCGACCCGGCGCGGGCGTCCAGGCAGGTCACCTACCACGACCCGTGCTACCTGGGCCGGCACAACCAGGTCTACTCGCCGCCGCGCGAACTGATCGGGGCCTCGGGCGTGACGCTGGCCGAGATGCCGCGCAACTCCGAGCGGGCGCTGTGCTGCGGGGCCGGCGGCGCCCGGATGTGGATGGAGGAGCGGATCGGCAAGCGCATCAACCTGGAGCGCACCGACGAGGCGCTGGACACCGGGGCGACCCAGATCGTCACCGCCTGCCCGTTCTGCCGGGTGATGCTCTCCGACGGGCTGACCGCCCGGCAGGCCGACGGCGCAGGCAGTGACGTCGAGGTGCTGGACGTGGCCCAGGTGCTGCTGGACGGCGTCAAGCGCGGCTGACGGGTGGGCGGGGTCGTGCCCGTTCGGCATCGGCACGTCGCCCAGGCAGGCACACTGGTCGGAAGGCCCGGATGACACGGCGACGATCGGGGAGTGGTGACGGTGACGGATCAGCCCGCGGATGCATCGGTGACGGAGCAGGCGGCGCAGACCGGCGCTGACACCGAAGCGAGTACCACGGCGACGGACAGCAGCGTTCCGGCGGCGGACAGCAGCACTCCCGCGGCGGACACCAGCGGCATCGCCCCGGATCCGGTCGGCCCGGCGGACCCGGCGACCGGCGGGGCGACCGGTCCGGCGGACCCGGCGGCCGGCGGGGCAACCGGCCTGGCGGACCCGGCGACCGGTGGGGCGACGACGCCCGCCGGACCCGGCATGCCCGCTGCGCCCGCTACGGCCCCGTCCGGGCTCCCCGTCACCGGCGGTTCGGCGATGCCCACGGTGCCGACGGTGCCCACCGTGCCGACGGTGCCCGCCACCGACTACACCGATGCCGGCGTGCCGACCCTGGACTACCTGCAGGACAAGGTCGAGAAGCGGTACGCCACCTCGCTGGGCAGCACCGAACTGGCGCACGGTACGGCAGCCGGCAAGAGCCTGGCCGAACAACGGGCCGAGCGGGACAGGCTGGCCGCCGAGAAGCTGGAGCAGCTGCGCAAGTCGCTGCACCCGGACGGCTGACCCTTGACCGCCCGCCGGGCCGCATCCGCGCCCACCGGGGCGTGTCCGGCCGCTGTGACACAGTGGACGGGTGCAGATCGGCATCCTCGGGCCGCTGGAGGTGCACGGTGACGGGGGCCGGGCGGTCGCCATCGCCGGCTCTCGGCTGCGCCGACTGCTGACCAGGCTCGCCCTGGACGCCGGTCGTGTGGTCCCGGCGGCCGAACTGGTGGAAGCGGTGTGGGTCGACGATCCGCCACACGACGTCGCGAACGCGTTGCAGTCGCTGGTGTCCCGGCTGCGCCGGGCGCTGGGCGATCCCGCGCTGGTGCAGCAGGTGGCCGCCGGCTACCGGTTGGACCTGCCGCGCGAGCAGGTCGACGCCTACACGTTCGTCGAGCGGGCAGCGACCGGCCGCCGCGCCCTGCAGTCCGGCGACCCGCGGGGCGCCTCCGCCCTGCTGGCCTCGGCACTGCGCTGCTGGCGGGGCAGCCCGCTGGCCGACGCCGATGATGCGCCCTACGCCGCCGCCCCGATCGCCCGCTGGGACGAGATCCGGCTGTCCGCCGCCGCCGACCGGATCGAGGCCGAACTGCAGCTGGGCAACGCTGCGGCCGTCGTGCCGGAGCTCGAGGAGCTGGTCGCCGCCAATCCGCTGCGGGAGCGGTTCGTCGGCCAGTTGATGACGGCGCTGGCCGGGACCGGCCGCACCGCGGACGCGCTGGCCGCCTACGAATCGCTGCGCGGCCGGCTGGCCGACCTGCTGGGTGCCGACCCCGGACCCGACCTGCAGGCCCAGCACCTGGCGCTGCTGCGCGGGGAACGGCAGGCCGCCGCGGAACCGTCACCGGCCGCCCGGCGCACCAACCTGCGGTCGGCGGTCTCCAGCTTCATCGGGCGCGAGGCGGAACTGGCCCGCATCGGCGAACTGGTCGCCGGCAACCGGCTGACGACGATCGTCGGGCCGGGCGGTGCGGGCAAGACCAGGCTCGCCACCGAGGCCGCCGCCCCGCTGACCGAGCGCTACCGGGACGGCGTGTGGCTGGTGGAACTCGCGCCCGTCACCGACGAGTCGGCGATCGCCCAGGCGGTGCTCGGGGCGTTCGGACTGCGGGACACGCGCATCCTGGACCGGCGATCCGAGATGGGCAGCGGCATGACCGCCGTGGAGCGGGTCTTCGACACGCTGGCCGACTCGGACGCCCTGCTGGTGATCGACAACTGCGAGCACCTGATCGGCGGGGTGGCGGAGTTCGCCGAGAGCCTGCTGTCCCGGTGCTCGCAGGTGCGGGCGCTGGCCACCAGCCGGGAACCGCTCGGGCTGCCCGGCGAGGCGCTGGTCTCCATTCCGCCGCTGGGCCTGCCGCCGGCCGACGCCACCCCGGAGCAGGCGACCGGCTACCCGGCGGTGCAACTGCTGCTGGCTCGCGGCCGGGCCTCCAGCGCCGAGTTCGTGCTGGACGAGCACACCGTTCGGCCGGTGATCGACATCGTGCGGCGGCTGGACGGCCTGCCGCTGGCCATTGAGCTGGCCGCCGCCCGGCTGCGGGTGCTGCCGGTGACCCAGATCGCCGAGCGGCTCGGCGACCGGTTCCGGCTGCTGGCCGGCGGGATGCGCACGTCGGTGGCCCGGCATCGCACGCTGCGTGCGGTGGTCGAGTGGAGTTGGGACCTGCTCACCCGGCAGGAGCGGCTGCTGGCCGAGCGGCTGGCCGTGTTCCCGGCCGGCGCCACCGTGGAGTCCGCGGCGGCGGTGTGCGCCCCGTTCGGCCCCGACGACGCGCCGGACCCCGGTGGCCTGGCGGCCGCCGACATCCCGGACCTGCTGCTGGCGCTGGTGGACAAGTCGCTGTTGCAGGTGGTGCGGGACGGCTCCGCATTCACCTCGGTGCGCTACCGGATGCTGGAGACCATCCGCGAATACGGCGTGGAACGGCTGGACGAGCGGGGTGAGCTGGCCGCCGCCCGGGGCCGGCACGCCGCCTTCTTCGCCGCCCTGGCGCATCGGCTGGATCCCGTGCTGCGCACGGCCGGCCAGCTGGAAGCGCTCGCCGAGATCACCGCGGAGCGGGACAACATGCTGGCCGCCGTGCGGTATCTGGGCGACTCGGCGGACGGCGAGGCGGCGCTGCAACTGGTGCGGGACCTGTCCTGGTACTGGAACATCACCGGCGGGCACAGCGAACTCGCGGTGTGGAGCGAGTTCGTGCTGGACGCCACCGAGGGGTTGGACAGCCCGAATCGGGTCCGGGTCGAGGCGGTGCGGCTGCTGGCCCGGCTGGGGTCGGTGCCGCGGCCCGAGGACACCTGGGAGGCGGTGCAGGCCGAGCTGGGCCGGGTGGGTGCCGAGCTGGCGGAGATCGGCGACCCCATCGACCCGCCCACCATGCTGACCCGGATCTACATCGGCTTCTTCGGCCAGGGCGGCACCCTGGTGGACGAGCTGTTCGAACTCGGCCGGTCCTCGCCCGATCCGTGGATCCGGGCGATGACGTTGTCGATCCACGTGATGTACCTGGAGAACAACGGTGACGTGGACCGGATGCGCACCGAGGTCGACGAGGCGTACGCGGCCTTCAGCGCCATCGGCGACCGCTGGGGGTTGTCCTCGCTGCTGGGCGTGCGCGCCGGGATCCGCAGCATGGACGGCGACATCGACGGTGCGACGGCCGATTACCAGCAGGCGCTGGCCTATCTGGACCAGTTGGGCTCCACCGAGGACGACATGCTCGTCCACCTGCGCATGGCCGGATTGCGGTTGCGGCAGCACGACTTCGCCGGCGCCCGGGAGCACGTGGCGGCGGTGCGGACCGGCCGCCCCGGCAAGCCGATCCCGATGGAGCGGGTGCTGCTGGGCGACGCGGCCTCGATCAGCATCCTGGTGGCCGAGGGAGCGGTGGAGGAGGCGAACGAGCGGGCCGCCGAGCTGCGCCGCCGCGTTCCGGAACAGGCCACCGCCAATCCGATGTACGGCCACCTGCTGACCCTGGTGGGGGCGGTGTGCAGCATGCCGGCGGTGCTCAGCGGCGACCTGGCCACCGCGGAGGCGGACCTGCTGCGGGCCTACCCGGCGGCGGTGTCCACCGCGGACCATCCGTTGATGGCCGGAGTAGCGGTGTCCGTCGCCGCCCTGGCCGATGCCCTGGGCCGCCCGCAGGACGGCGCCGAGATCCTCGGCGCGGCGGCGGTGCTGCGCGGTGCCGACGACCACGGTGACGTGGGCATCGGGATGGTCCGGGACCGGTTGATCCAGGCCCTCGGGCAGCAGGCCTACCAGGAGGCCTACGACGCGGGACGGTCCCTCAGCCAGGACACCGCCGCCAAACGGATCGACCCGGCGCTGCTGCTGCAGGAGGAACCACCCGAGTCGACCGCCCGGAGACGCGACATGGCGCGTGCCCAGGCAGTCGACTCGGAGTGAGGAACACGGGAACAGCGGGTCAGGCGCGACGCCGGTAGGCGCGCAGCGCCAGCGGCACGAACACGACCAGCAGCACCGCCATCCAGCCCAGCGTCCACAGCAGGTCGCTGGTCACCGGACCGCCGATCATCAGGCCGCGGACCGCGGACGCCAGGTGGCTCATCGGGTTGGCGTCGGCCACCGGCTGCATCCAGCTCGGCATGGTCGAGGTCGGCACGTAGGCGTTGGACACGAAGCTCAGCGGCAGCACCAGCAGGAACATGCTGCCCTGCACGGCGCCCGGGGTGCGCACCTTCATGCCGACCCACACGCTGATCCAGCAGAAGCACAACGCGAACGCCACCGCCAGGCCGATCGCCGCCAGGGTTGCTACTGCGTTCGTCTGCACCCGGAAACCCAGCGCCATGGCCGTCACCAGGGTGACGGTGCAGGAGATCAGGTAGCGGCCGACGTCCGCGACCACCGCGCCCACCAGCGGTGCCGAGCGGCCGATGGGCAGCGAGCGGAACCGGTCGAACACACCCTTCTCGATGTCGGCGTTGAGGTTCTGGCCGATCGCCACGCCGGCCATCGCGATACCGATGCCCAACATCGACGGGAGCACGAATTGCAGGTACTCGTGCTGCGAGCCGCCGGTGATGGCGCCGCCGAAGATGTAGGTGAACATCAGCAGGAAGATGATCGGCTGCAACGTGACGTCGATCAGCGCCTCGGGCGTGCGCCAGGTCTTGATCAGGCTGCGCTTGGCCAGCGCCAGGACGTGCGCCAGGTAGGTCGCGGGTGACTTCGCTGCGACCGTCACCACTGCGGAGACCGGTTGCGGTGCGGCGACTCTCGCCTGCGGGCCGCGGGTGGTTGTGGTCGGGGTGCTCATGCTGCGTTCTCCTCGGTGGTGTCATCCGTCCGCCGGCCGGTCAGGGTCAGGAAGACCTCGTCCAGGCTGGGCAGGTGCAGGGACAGTTCGTGGACCGCGATCCCGTCGGCGGCCAGCCGGGCGACGATCGGGGCGAACGCGCCGTCGTCGGGGACGGCGACCGACAGCCGGTCCCGCCCGGCGGTCTCGGGCGCGGCGTGGGTGATCTCGGCCAGCACCGCGCGGACCTCGGGCAGCCGGGTGGGGTCCGCGGGACGGACCTCGATGCGCTGGCCGCCGATCACTCGTTTCAACCCGTCGGGGGTGTCGTGCGCGATCACCCGGCCGTGGTCGATGACGCTGATCTCGTCCGCCAGCGCGTCGGCCTCGTCCAGGTACTGGGTGGTCAACAGCACGGTCGAGCCGTCGGAGATCAGCGTGCGCACCACGCCCCACATCTCCTCCCGCTTCGCCGGGTCCAGGCCGGTGGTGGGCTCGTCCAGGAAGATCACCGCCGGGCGGCCGACCAGGCTGGCGGCCAGGTCGAGCCGGCGCCGCATGCCGCCGGAATAGTTCTTGGCCACGCGGCCGGCCGCCTCCGTCAGGTCGAACCACTCCAGTAGCTCGGCGGCGCGGGCCCTGGCGTCCCGGGCGGACAGGTTGAGCAGCCGGCCGATCAACACCAGGTTCTGGGTGCCGGTCAGGTCCTCGTCGACCGAGGCGTACTGCCCGGTCAGCCCGACCGTCTGCCGGACCAGGTGCGGCTGGCGCTGCACGTCGTAGCCGCCGACGGTGGCGTGCCCGGCGTCCGGCTGCAACAGCGTGGCCAGGATGCGCACGGCGGTGGTCTTGCCGGCGCCGTTGGGGCCCAGCACGCCCAGCACGGTTCCCTGCCTGGCGGCCAGGTCGACCCCGTCCAGGGCCTGGGTGGTGCCGAAGCGCTTGCGCAGCCCCTCGGCGTGGATCGCGTACGTCATGTCCAGCACTCCTCGTCGCGTGGATTCGATGTCGGGTCCACCGTGACGCAGGCCGCTGGCACACCCCTGACACGGCACCGTCACGCGCTGGCACGCGCTGCCAGGGCCGGCGGATCCGTGTGCGACGTGACCCGACCGCCGTGCGCCGAATGTGTGATCTCGCCCGCATCAGGCATGGATCGGGTCCGTTCTGGTGTTCACTACCAGTGCCGACCCTGGATGCGATGGTGATTCACCAGCAGACGGCGCCTCGCGGCGCGGCAGTCGAGCTTGGGCGATGCGGGAGGTTCGATTCCTCCCGGCGGCACCAGTCAGCCGGTCAGCTTGTTGGCCGGCGTGAAGGCGAAGTTGCCGCCGTCCTGCTCGGCGCGGATGACGTGCGTCACCGCGTTGATCAGGGCCAGATGGGTGAACGCCTGCGGGAAGTTGCCCAGGTGCCGGCCGGACACCGGGTCCAGTTCCTCCCCGTACAGGCCCAGCGGCGACGCGTGCGACAGCAGCCGTTCGCACAGCGCCCTGGCCCGCCGGTGCTCGCCGATCTCGATCAGCGCGGACACCAGCCAGAACGAGCAGATGGTGAAGCTGCCCTCCACCCCCGACAACCCGTCATCGGTGTGCTCGGTGCGGTACCGAAGCACCAGCCCGTCCTGGGTGAGCTCGTCTGCGATCGCCAGCACGGTGTTGCGGATGCGCGGATCGTCCGGCGGCAGGAACCGCACCAGCGGCGCCAGCAGCAGGGAGGCGTCCAACTCGGTCGAGCCGTAGTGCTGCACCAGCACGCCGCGGTCGTCCACCCCGTTGGCCAGCACGTCCGCGCGGATCTCGTCCGCCACGCCCTGCCAGCGTTCCGCCTGTTCGGGCGAGTCGTGCAACGCGGCCAGCCGGGCTCCGCGGTCCATGGCCACCCAGCACATGATCTTGCTCATGGTGAAGTGCCGGGGCTCGCCGCGTACCTCCCAGATGCCGCGGTCGGTGCCCTTCCAGTGCACGGCGGCCTGCTCGGCCTGGGCCACCACGATCGGCCACAGCTCCTCGGGCATCTGGTCGCGGGAGCGGGAATGCAGGTAGACCGAGTCCAGCAGGGCGCCCCACACGTCGTGCTGCTGCTGGTTGAAGGCCCCGTTGCCAATCCGGACCGGGCGCGCGTCGCCGTACCCGGACAGGTGGTCCAGGGTGCGTTCGGTGAGATCCCGCTCGCCGTCCACCCCGTACATGATCTGCAGGTGGTCCGGGTCGTCGGCGCACACGTCGTGGATGAAGTAGAAGAAGTCGTCGGCCTCCCGGTCGAACCCCAGGGTGTACAGCCCCCACAGGGCGAAGGTGGAGTCGCGGATCCAGGAGTACCGGTAGTCCCAGTTGCGCTCGCCGTGCGGGGTCTCCGGCAGTGAGGTGGTGGCGGCCGCCAGCAGTGCGCCGGTCGGCGTGTACGACAGGCCCTTCAGGGTCAGCGCCGAGGACTGCAGGAACGACCGCCACGGATGATCGGGGAACGATCCCTGGGACAGCCACTGCCGCCAGTACTCGGACGTCTCGTCCAGCAGCCGGTTGGCCTGCTCGACATCCGTCGGCCCCGGCAGGTCGGAGAAGGCGAGAGCCACGAAGTGCCGCTCACCCTCGCGCATCCGGGTCCGTCCGGTGGCGATCCGGCCCTCCAGACCCATCCGGATGGAGCTGGTCAGCGTCAGGGTGGGCTGGCCGTCGGCGGCGGCCAGCACCGTGGTGTAGCCGCCGTCGGGGTAGCACCACTCGGCGGGCGTGCGGCCGTACTCGAACTCCGGGCGGCAGGTGACGGAGAGGTCGACGTTGCCGTACACGCAGTCGATGGTGCGGACCAGCACGTGCGTGGCGTCCACGTCGGTGGGGGCGCGCCGGTGGGTCTGCGAGCGGCGCTCGATGTTGTGCCACGGCCCGACCACCAACCCGTCCCGGACGATCAGCCATCCGGTGGCCGTCTGCCAGGTGGTCTCCAGCACCAGGGTGCCGGGCAGGTAGCGGCGGGCCGCCGGGACCTGGGTGCCGAACGGGCCCACCCGGAAGGAGCCGGCGCTGCGGTCCAGCAGCGAACTGAAGATGCTCGGTGAGTCCGGCCGGGGCAGGCACATCCACTCCACGGCGCCGGAGGGGGCGATCAGGCAGTTGGTCTCGCAGTCGGACAGGAACGCGTAGTCGGCGATCGCCGGGAACTCGCCGGACGACCCGCGCCTGACGGGGAAGGTCATCGTGCCGGCGGTATCGGTGCTGCCGGCGGGCGTCGTCGGATCGAGCGGTTCCGGGTTCGGGTCGGTGGCTGCCACGGCCTGAATTGTCCCGTGCGGGCCCGGTCCGCGCAGGGCGGGGGAGAACTCAGCGGGTCAGGCCGGGGACGACGGCGAGCTGCCAGTAGGCCAGGCCGATCACCCAGCAGCACCACAGCACCACCGTGAAGGCCATGCCGACCCAGACCCCGCCAGCCACCCGTCCGATCCAGTCGCCCGCGGCATCCCGGTCCAGGTCGTAGGGGAAGGAGCTGACGCAGCGAGCCCGGGACGGGCGGCGCGGATCGGCCAGGATGACGCCGCCCTGGTACGGAAGGCCGTGCAGCACCAGGGAGCCGGGCCGGCCGTTCACCGTGTAGTCGACGGTCGTCTTGGTACCGGGACCGGAGTACCACTCGCGTTCCACCCGCCAGCCGTGTGCCACGGCGAGCCGGACGTTCTGGTAGGTCACACCCGAGTAGTAGGTGCCGGTCCGGCCCTGGTTCACCCCCTGCACGGTGGCGACGACCCCGTACCGCAACAGCTGATACTCCGCCCACGCGGTGCGGAACCGGAGCGCGATCACCACGACGATCGTCACCGCGCCGACGATGGTGAGCAGCCAGGGGAAGGCGGCCCACAGGGCGATGGGGGTGACGGCGATCATGAACAGTGCCCAGGCCTCCCACCACCGGAACGGCAGGGAC
>DASSTH010000009.1:0-3234 GCA_035708025.1 Nakamurella sp.
AGCACCGCCGGACGGAAGCCGCCGCCGATCAGCGCCCGGTCGGCCACCACCACTAGGTCCGTCATGCGCGTACCGGTTCCAGCAGAGCGCGAGAGCCGGCGGGCAGCTGGCTACCGCTCAGGTCCACCGGCAACCGGTGCCGCCGGGTCGCGGTAGGAAGTCGCACCTCGATGACGGGCCGGCCGGTATTTGCGCAGGTCACGGCTGAACCAGCGCGAACGAGGTGCGATTTTTCGGCACACGCCCCCGCCCGGTCGGCCACCCTCACGGCATCGCCGTCTCGGCGAGCCATCGAACGGGCTGCCCGCCGGGTCACGGTAGGAAATCGCACCTCGATGACGGGCCGGCCGGCGTCTGCGCAGGTCACAGGTGAACGGCCGCGAACGAGGTGCGACTTTTCGGCACACGCCCCCGCCCGGTCCGCCATCATCCCGGCATCGCCGTCTCTGCTAGCCATCGAGCGGGCACCCCGCCGGGTCACGGTAGGAAATCGCACCTCGATGACGGGCCGGCCGGCGTCTGCGCAGGTCACAGGTGAACCGCCGCGAACGAGGTGCGACTTTTCGACCCACGCCTCCGCCCGGTCGGGTACCACCAAGTCCGTCATGAGCGCGCCAGCCCGGCCCGGGCCAGCAGCGTGCGGGTGGCTTGCACCCCGGCCGCCGTCGCCGCATCCGGATCGACCGTGGTGATCCGCGCGTCGCGCACCACCACCTGGCCCCGGACAGTGAGCAGCGCCACCGGGGGCGCGGACCCCAGCACCAGCGCCGCCACCGGATCCTCGATCCCGGCGTGGCCGGGTCCGTCCAGCCGCCACAGCGCCACGTCGGCCTGTTTGCCCACCTCCAGTGACCCGATGTCCGCCGACCGGCCGAGCACCGCCGCACCGCCGCGGGTCGCCATCTCCAGCGCGTCCCGCACCGCCAGCGCCTGCGGACCGCCGGTGGCGCGGGCCATCAGCAGCGCGTGCCGCACCTCCTCGACCAGCGAGCAGGACTCGTTGGAGGCCGCACCGTCCACCCCGAGTCCGACCGGCACCCCGGCGTCCCGCAACGCCCGGGTGCGGGCGATGCCGGCGCCCAGCCGGGCGTTGGACGACGGGCAGTGCGCCACCCCGGTGCCGCTGCCGGCCAGCAGCGCGATGTCCGAGTCGGATAGATGCACGCTGTGCGCGAACCACACATCCGGGCCCAGCCAGCCCAGCCGGTCCATGTACTCGGCCGGGCGGCAGCCGAACCTCTCGGCACAGAACTCCTCCTCGTCCAGGGTCTCGGCCAGATGCGTGTGCAGCCGGACCCGGGCTTCGCGAGCCAGTTCGGCCGACGCGGCCATCAGGTCGGTGCTCGCCGAGAACGGTGAGCAGGGCGCCACCGCGATCCGCAGCATCGAGTCCGGTGACGGGTCATGGTGCTGCTCGATCGCGCGGCGGGTGGCGGCCAGCACGGTGTCGATGTCCTCCACCACCTCGTCGGGCGGCAGCCCGCCGGCGCTGCGCCCCAGGTCCATCGATCCTCGGGTGGGGTGGAAGCGCAGGCCCACCCGGCCCGCCGCGGCGATCTCCGCCCCCAACAGGTCGCCGGATCCGGCCGGGAACACGTAGTGGTGGTCGGTGGTGGTGCTGCAACCGGTCAGCGCCAACCAGGCCAGGCCGGCCTCTGCGGCCGCGCCGACGATGTCCTCGTCGATGCCGGCCCAGACCGGATAGCTGGTGGTCAGCCAGTCGAACAGGGTGCCGTCCGGGGCGAGCCCGCGGCTGGCCCACTGGTACAGATGGTGGTGGGTGTTCACCAGACCCGGGGTTGCCAGGCAGCCCCGCCCGTCCACCACGGTCGCCTCGCCGTCCAGTCCGGGAGCCGGTCCGGCTCCGATGGCGTCGATGCGACCGCCCCGCAACACCAGGTGACCCTCGGAGTACTCGGTGCGCGCGCCGTCCATGGTGGCGACCGCACAGCCGGTGATCACCAACGCCCCGCCGCCCGGGCCGGGACCGACCGCTGCGCCGCTCATCCCGCCAGCCCGCCCTGCCAGGCCGGGCCGCCGTCCGGCGCACCATCCCGCTGCACCGTGGCCTCGATCAGCCCGTACGGCCGGTCCGCGGCGTAGAACACCTCACCGGGGTTGTCCAGCCCGAACGGCTGCAGGTCGACCAGGAAGTGGTGCTTGTTGGGGGCGGACAACCGGATCTCGGCGATCTCCGGATGATCGGCGAGTACCGCCCGGCCCATCAGCCACAGGCTGTGCTGCAGGGCCCGGCTGTGCTCGGTGGCGAAGGTGACCAGCAGCGTCGCACAGACCTGCCGATGCGTGCCGTCCCAGTCGATGTCGTCGGTCCGGGAGTAGCGCCAGCGGGCCAGCAGCGAGGTGGCCAGCACCCGGTCGTCGGTCTCCGCCAGCGTGGTGTACGGGTCCTTGAGGTAGCCGCGGTACTCCGACCCGGTCGACTTGAGGACCACCAGGTCCTGCACCCCGGCGATCACCCAGGCCCGCTGCTCGGCGCCGGTCCCCTGAACGGTGACGGTGGCGGTGCGCACGCCCCCGCCGCCGCGGACGAAGGAGTGGTCGTGTCCGGCACCGTCCACCTCGATCCGGTCCCAGGCCTGCTCGGCCAGGTGGACCTGCGCTCCGGTGGCGAGGTCGATGTCGTCGACGAAGTGCCGGGCCAACCGCAGCCCGAAGTCCTCGATCGGGCCCAGCCCGTGCTGCCGGGCGTAGGCGTACACGGTGTTCTTCTGGCTGTCGGTGGGCAGTTGGCCGGTCTGGTCCCCGGTGACGTGGCTGTCGGCGAACCGCCCGGTGAGCGCAGTGGACACCGTCAGGTCGCGGATCCGGTGCCGGGGCGTGTCCCGGTCGATGTGCACCAGCCGGATCTCCGCCTTGCCGTAGCGGGTGGGGCCGAGCACGATCCTGCCGGCGTCCGCCGCCACCGCGGGGCCACGGGAGTCGCCGGTTCGCGCGTCCGCACCGGCACCGCCGATGCCGTCGGCTCCGTCACCGCCCAGCTGTGATGCACCGCCTGCCATCGCCGCTCCCGTCGTGATCGCGTCCCGCGTGGCCAGCCTGCCCGATCCGCGCCGCGCCCGCGCGTCGGACGCGCCGTGCGCCGGCCCGTGCCGCGCGTTCCCCAACAGCCCCGGCGGGTCCCGAATCTGTCCGAGGCGACCCGGCGCCGGGTCAGCTGCCCCGGTAGGTGGTGTAGCCGAACGGGGACAGCAGCAGCGGCACGTGGTAGTGCTC
>DASSTH010000010.1:0-6684 GCA_035708025.1 Nakamurella sp.
CGGCAGCGGGTGACGGAGCCGGCGGGTATGGGCCGCACCCGGTTCGGCCTCCCGGTCGAGCTGCGGCCGCAGGCCGCCGCCACCGAGGACTGCCCATGGCGCCGGCGGGTCGTGCAGGGCACGGTGCACGACGAGAACGCCGAGGTGCTGGGCGGCATCGCCGGACATGCCGGCCTCTTCGCACCACTGGCGGACCTGGAGTCGTTGGCGGGGATGCTGTGTGGCGGCGGCCGGAACGAGGATGCCGTCGTGCTGTCCCGTGCGACGGTGGCGGTGATGACCGCGCCGGCCACCGACCACCTCCGGCTGCGCCGCTGCCTGGGCTGGCAGGGCCGTGACGGCACGTCGAGTCCGGCGGGCGACCTCGCCGGCCCGAACACGTACGGCCACACCGGCTTCACCGGCACCAGCATCTGGATCGACCCGGATGCGGGCCGCTACGTGGTGCTGCTGACCAATCGGGTGCACCCCACCCGGCGCGGAATGCAGATCGCCCGGGTGCGGAGGCTGGTGCACAACGTCGCATTCGGCGCGGCCTGGTGATGCGTGCCAACCGCGTGCCGTTGCGTCCTGCAGATCGCGCGCAATAACGCCCACTCTGCAGGACGCAACATGGACGCTGGGCCTATCGGTCGGCCAGTCCGGTCAAGCGCGCTTTGACTCTGCTCCAGGGGCTGGAGCAGAGTCAAAGCGTCGCTATCGGTCCTCCGGGAGCCGGCGGCCCCGGACACCGGGCGCCCGGCTGCCGGTGAGCGCGCGGCCCGCGAGCATCGTCATGCGGCGAGGACGGTGTCGATCTGGTTGATGGCCTCGATCGAGCCCTCCTCCATGCCCATGTCCAGGACCTGCTGCATCGCCTCCGCCGATTCGAAGGTGGCGACGTAGGTGGCCTGCGTGCCGCCGTCCACAGCCCGGAACGTGTAGACGTTGTGTGAGACCGGCAGGTCCTGGTTCGGGTTGAAGTCCTGGTCGGCGAACCCGTCGTCGAAGCCGAAGCTGTGCGGCTCGTCGACGTCGGTGATCTGCCACCACCCGGCGTACTTCTCGCCCTCCGGGCTGGTCATGTAGTAGGTCGACCGGGACCCCACGGTGAGCGAGTGGTCCACGAAGGTGGCCGGGTGGCTCGGGGGACCCCACACCCGCTCCAGTTGGCGCGGGTCGGCGTACAGCGCCCAGATCCGCTCCACCGGAGCCGCGAACTGCGCGGTGATGGTGAGCGTGCGGGTGTCGATGTCCTTGCTGACGTTGGTGACTGGCATGTCAATGCTCCTCGTTGAGTAGTGCGTCGATGCGGTCGATGCGGCCCCGCCAGACGTCCTCGAGCTCCTCCAACATCGAGGCGACGGCCCGGACCGCTGCCACGTCCCCGCTGGCGAGCTGCTCGCGGCCCTGTCGCCGCTTGGTCAGCAGTCCCGCCCGTTCGAGGATCGCGACGTGCTTCTGCACCGCGGCGAAGCTCATGTCGTAGTTCGCCGCCAGCGCGCTGACCGAGTGCTCTCCGGCCAGGACGCGTCGGAGGATGTCGCGCCTGGTCCGGTCGGCGAGAGCGTGGAAGAAGGCATCCGCCCGGTCCTCGCTCTGCTCGGCCATGCCACCAACATACAACTAGGTGGTTGTACGTTGTCAAGCCTCGGGCAGCAGGACGTTCGCGCGGAATCACGTCAGCTATGTCGCGGCACGGGGTGACGGCGGTCCCAGAAGCCCCAAGGGCCGGGCGCTGGATCCCCTGACGAACCGCACGAGCCGCGGTGCGGCAGGATCGCCAGTGTGAGGGCCGCCGTCTACTCCGCGATCGCCGGGCCGGTGACGGTGCGGCCGGTGGCGGACCCGCGCTGCCCGGCGGACGGCGCGCTGATCCGAGTGCGGGCCACCGGCATCTGCCGGTCCGACTGGCACGCCTGGCACGGTCACGACCCGGTGCCGCTTCCGCACATCGGCGGGCACGAGTACGCGGGCGTGGTTGCCGAGGTGGGGCCCGAGGTGGTCCGGTTCGCCGTGGGGGACCGGGTGACGGTCCCGTTCGTCTGCGGGTGTGGGACGTGCGAATACTGCCGGTCCGGCGACGCGCAGATCTGCCCGAACCAGACCCAGCCCGGCTTCACCGGTCCGGGCTCGTTCGCCGAGTACGTGGCCGTCCCTGCGGCCGACGCCAACCTGGTGGCCCTGCCGGAGCGGGTGGAGTTCACCGCGGCCGCCGCACTGGGCTGCCGGTTCGCCACCGCCTTCCGGGCGGTGACGGGTCACGGGCGGGTGCAGCCGGGTCAGTGGGTGGCGGTGCACGGGTGCGGAGGCGTGGGGCTGTCCGCGGTGATGATCGCGCTGGCGCTGGGCGCCCGGGTGGTGGCCGTCGACGTGTCGGCGGCCGCGCTGGCCGCGGCGACCGAGCTCGGGGCGCAGGCGACCGTCGACGCCGCCGCGGGCGCGGATGTGCCGGCGGCGGTGCGGGAGATCACCGGCGGCGGTGCGCACGTGTCGCTGGACGCCCTGGGTTCCCCGACGACGGCCGACGCCTCGATTCGCTCGCTGCGCCGGCGCGGCCGGCATGTGCAGGTGGGTCTGCTGCTCGGCGACCAGTCGCACCCCGCGCTGCCGATGGATCGGGTCATCGCCTGGGAACTGGAGATCTACGGCTCGCACGGCATGGCCGCGGCTGACTATCCGGCCCTGCTGGACATGGTGGTCTCCGGCGCGCTGCAGCCCGGCCGGCTGGTGGGCCGCACCATCGGCCTGGACGGCATTGGCGACGCACTGGCCGCGATGGACACCATCGGCGAGCCTGGTATCACGGTCGCGCTTCCGTAACGTCCGCCGGCCGGCCGACGATCATGGCGGCGCGCAGTGCGGGGGCGAACTCGTCGGCGGTCTGCGAGTCGAGTTGTGCGCCGAGTCCGTCCAGCACCCGGGTGAAGAACGACCGCGCCGCAACCGCGAACACCACATCGGCGACATCCGCGTCGGACAGCCCCGCGTCCTCCTTGAGCCGGTCGACGTCGGCTTGTTCGATCGCGGCGGCGTCGGTCGCGACCTTGACCGCGAACTCGTAGACGGCCCGGTCCGCGCGGGAGAGCGCCGCACCGTCGGGTCGTTCGGCAATGGAGCGCACGGCCACCTCGTCGCCGCACACGTCTCGAAGGAACTTGGAGTGCGCCGCGGTGCAGTAGCTCGAGCGCAGGCTGCGGGCCGCCGCGATGGTGGCGATCTCGAACCGGCGCCGGTCCATCCCGCCGCGGATCGTCAGGTTCAGCTTCTCCCACGCCGCGGCGACGTCCGGCCGGGTGGCGAATGCAGCGGCGTAGTTCGGCAGGAACCCCCAGCCGGCCCGTTGCCGCCGGTAGTACTCGGCGAGATCGCCCGTCGCGTCGGCCTCGGGGACCGTGCTGATGAACATGGCCCATTCTGCCGTGCCGGGGAAGCGTTGCGCGGCGCTTTGACTTTGCTCCAGCGTTTGGAGCAAAGTCAAAGCGAGAGCATCAGCATGTCCGCGGGGGCGCCTGTGTCACCGCACGACGCGAAGCCCCCTCACCCCCTGCCGGAACGGAAGGCCGCCACACCATCGGGCGTGCCCAGGCCGGTCGGGCCGTCGAATCCGGGCAGCGCGGTGCACAGATACGTGGCGCTGCAGTTCGTGCCGTTGCTGCCGGCGATCACGTCGTTGAACAGCCCCGGATGCGCGTACAGCCCCGCCGCGAACCGGGTCGGGCCGTTGCCGGGCGCCCGGGTGGGGCCGGCCATGGCGATCATCCCGGACACCAGCGGCGCCGACAGGCTGGTGCCGCCGACCGTCACCCAGCCACCCACCACCGACGTCTCGTAGACGGCCAGCCCGGTCGCCGGATCGCCGACAGCGGAGATGTCCGCCACGGTCCGCATCGTGCACAAGGTGTCCTTCTGCCAGGACGGTTTGCCGATGTACGCCGAGCAGCCGCTGGTGCCCAGCGCCCAGGCGCTCTCGGTCCAGCCGCGCGCCGTGTCGGAACGGGTCAGCGTGGTGCCGCCGACCGCGATGGCCGACGCCGACGCGGCCGGGTACGACACCCCGCCCACCAGCGGCAGCCCGTTGCCGTACCCGTAGTCGCCGGTGGCCACCACGAACGGCACCCGGATGGAGCGGTAGTACGGCTCGTACAGCTGCTCGCCGGAGAACTCCCCGGTGCTGCCATAGCTGTTGCTGATCACGTCCGCGCCCAGCCGGGATGCCGTCAGGGCGGCGTTCAGCAGGTCGACCGTCGAGGCACTGTCCGCCTCCACCAGCAGCAGCCGGCATCCCGGGCAGGTGGCGGAGATCGCGTCCAGGTCCAGCGCGGTCTCCACCGCCCAGCCCGAGCTCAGCACGGGAAGCGGGCCGGGGTCGCCGCGCTGGTTGACCTTGGTGAAGCAGCCGTCGGCCGAGGTGCACGGCGGCAGGCCCCAGTGCTCCCGGTACACCGCCAGATCGGCCTCCGCCGACGGGTTGTCGTAGGCGACCACCACCGCGACGGTGACGTCGTCGCCGCCGGAGGAGCCCAACCCGTAAGCGGAGCGGATGTCGGCCGGGCTCAGGCCGGTCGGTTCGTCGGCGCTCGCGGCCGCGGCGGCCGGGGTGATCCGGGCGAAGCAGGAGGCGAACGGCGGCGCCACCGGCGTGCTGCACACGTCGGCGAGGTCGGACCGGGTGGGCGGGCCGTCCGGCGGCGGCGCAACGTCGGTGACGGCCAGCGGGTAGGCGCGGGTCACGGTCTGCTGCACGGATGCGCCGGTGGCATCCGTGGCGGCGATCCGGAGCGTCGCGAACCCGTTGGTATCGGCCAGCTCCGGCTGCTGGTACTGCAGCCGGAACGAATCCGGCCCGGTGCGTGTCGGGTCCAACTCGGTCCAGGACGCGCCGTTGTCGAACGACACCGCGGCGGAGAAGGTCGCCAGGTCCTGCTGGACCGCGCCGGCCGGGCGGGCCACCCGGACGTCCACCGTGGCAGGCTGGCCGGCCGGTTGCACCGCGTCGGTACCGGCCGGGGTCTGGTAGCTGGGCAGCAGCAGGGCCGGCAGCGTGCAGGTCCCGTCCCCGCCGGGCGCCGGGCCGGCCGGCACCACGGCCTTCCCGTCACCGCCCTTACCCCCACCGCCGCCGCCCTTGCCGCCGCCGCACATCCAGCCGGCCGGCAGTGGTTCGGTGGCGGTGCTGTCGAAGCTCCAGTCGGTCGATACGGCGGTGGAGGTCGTCCACCACGGGGCGTCCAGCGCCACCTGGTAGCTGGCGGTGTACCGGCCGGGCGTGGTGACGTCGAACCCGCCCGACCCGCTGCGGCTGGTCCCCACCGGGGTCCCGTCGCGGCTGACGGTCAGCTGCTCGGAGGCCTCCGAAGCCCGGTACATCCAGTGACCGTCGGCGTCCACCAACGGCGCGAGCGCGGTGAGCAGCTGACCGTCCTGGATGCAGAACGGGCACGGCAACGGCTGCACGCCGTCCTGTTGCTGCACCCCGGAAGCCATCGGCTGGCCCAGCCATCGGACGCTGATGTCCTCGCCGCCGCGGAAGATGCGCGCCGGACCGCCGGTCCAGCCCGAGTCGCCGATCGCATCGGCGGCCAGCGACGGCACCCACTCCAGGTCCGGGGCCGCGGTCACGTACTCGGTGCGGCTGGTCGGCGCGGCGATCTGGTAGCCGACCGAGGACAGCACCCCGACGCCGGGGATCAGGCCGATCCTGCTGGTCAGCTCCGCCCGCCCGGGGATCGGGCTGACATAGTCGGCGTGCACGGTGGCCAGGTCCGCCGGGCCGGGCCGATAGTCCCAGTCGCGGCCGATCGACCCGGCCTGGCTCTTGATCACGTCATAGCTGGTGGACCCATCCGCGCTGGCGTTGTTCCAGGTCGCGGCGAAGTACAGGTCGCCGACCGACACCGATCCGACCGGCACGACGTACAGCGAGGTCGGGCCGAAAGTGGTGAAGGACTCGGTGAATCCGCTGCCCACCGTGTCGCCACGCTGGTAGGTCAGGGTGCTGACCAGCGGCTCGGCCGGGGTGGGGGTGGTCAGGGTGACGGGTACCGCGGGGCGGGCGTCCAGGGTCACCGAGGTCGTGCGGGTGACGGTGACCTCCGGGGCACTGACCATCGTCCAGCTGACCGACCCGTCGGCCTCGGCGGTCGGCACCATCCCGGAGATGGAGTAGTGACCGGTCGGCACGCTGAAGGCGGCGGCGCCGTCGAACAGCTGCTGCCCGGCGATGTAGTGGTCGGCGCTCTCCACGTTGACCGCCACGAACTGGGCGTTGGCCGGTTCCCCGTTGCGGTCCACCGCGCGGATGCGCAGGGTGTGCAGTGCGCCCGCGGGTGGTTGCTTCTTCGCCGTCGCCCCGGCCGGTGCGAGCGTCGCGACGTCGCCCAGCCGGACCTGCTTGTTTTGCGTGCTGGCCTGCCACTGGCTGGTCAGCGCCCGTCCGAACGCCGCCGGATCGGACACCGTCACCGTTCCCGGGCCGCTGGCCGTCAGACCGGCGGGCAGCTGGCGCCCGGTCCCGCGGTAGCTGACGGCCAGGGTGGTGCCGGCCGCCTGCGGCACCGCCGCGACATCGAACAGGTCCAGCGACAGGATGCCGCCGAGCAGCGGAGCGGCCGACATGGGCAGCACGTACAGGTGCCCGCCGCCGGCGATCAGCTGGAACGCCTTGGCGCCGGTGGGCCCGGACAGCCAGGTGACCGTCGGCCG
>DASSTH010000011.1:0-5794 GCA_035708025.1 Nakamurella sp.
TTCCACGGTGGTGCTGACCGGGCCGGTGGTCACGTTGGCCAGCCGGATGGTCTCCGCATACCCGGTGGGTTGCGTCACCCGGGTGCGGCGGACCCACACGGTCGGATCCGGGATGTCGTCACCCAGTGCGCGCACCACCCCGATGAACTCGGCGGTGTCCGCTCCGGGCGAGGCGGCGGTGACCGGCTCGGGCTCCGCCCCGCCCACGGTCAGCTCCGCGCGGGAGACCACCCGGACGTCCGCCACGAACGCGCCCTGCGCGCCGGTGGGCCGCAGCTGCCCGTCGGGTGCGGACAGCACCGCCGTCGGCGAGGTCACACAGGTGACCAGATCGTGCAACAGCGGTTGCCAGGGCATGTATCTCCCTTCCGCACGCCGGCTGTCCCTTTTGCCCGACCCCACGGGCCCGAGACGCAACCGTAACCATCCCGCCGGCCACTGGCTTCTTGACACCCGTATGTGACCGGGACAACACTACGTCCATCATTGGAACGTTCCAAGTACCGGCGACAGCAAAATTTGATCGATCCAAGACTTTCTGCCGGCCCATGCTGACCACCGGATCGATCGTCCTGCCAGGAGGTCGACGGGGCAGTCGCGGACGGCACCGGAGAGGAGCGCGGGAATGCCCGGATCGGGCGACAGCCGGTCCCCTGGGAATCGCGGTCGCGCCACCCTGGGCTCCGTCGCGGCCCGCGCCGGGGTCTCGCCGCAGACCGTCTCCAACGTGCTCAACGCGCCACACCTGGTGCGTTCGGACACCGCCGAGCGGGTGCGGGACGCCGTGCGCGAACTGGGGTACCGCCCGCACCGGGCCGCCCGCCAGTTGCGCACCCGCCGATCGCACGTGTTGGGCCTGCGGGTGGAGGCGGCTCCGGGGGACGGCGTCTTCGACAGGTTCCTGCACGCCCTGACCGATGCCGCTGCCGAACGCGACTACCGGATCATGCTGTACACCGCCCGGGGCGACGAGGCGGAGATCGCCGCCTACTCCGAGCTCTACGACCGGTGGGACCTGGACGGGTTCGTGCTCACCTCCACCCACCCCGGCGACCGGCGGACCTCCCACCTGGCCGACCGCGGCATCCCGTGCGTCACCTTCGGCCGACCGTGGGACGGGTCGGACCACCACCCATGGGTGGACGTGGACGGGGCCGCCGGCACCCGGGCCGCGACCGACCATCTGCTGGCCGCCGGCCACCGCCGGATCGGGTTCCTGGGCTGGCCGGCTGGACCGGGCGTCGGCGACGACCGGATGTCGGGCTGGCAGGCCGCGCTGGACGCCGCCGAGGTGCCGCACGGACCGGTCGCGCGCTGCCACAACGACCTGACCGAGGGCCGGGCCGCCGCCGCCGCCCTGCTGGACGCCGGCCCGACGGCCCTGGTGTGCGTGTCCGACGTGCTGGGTCTGGCCGTGCTGGCCGAGTTGACCGAGCGCGGCCTGCAGGCCGGCACCGACGTCGCCGTGGTCGGTTTCGACGACACCGACGTGGCGCAGATGGCCGGGCTCTCGTCGGTGCACCAGCCGCTGGTCGAGGTGGCCGGCGCTTGCGTGCGGCTGATCACCCGGCTGATCGAGTCCCCCGGCGGGAGCGTCCCACCGGAACGCGAGTTGCTGACGCCCACGCTGGTCCCCCGTGCGTCGTCCGGAGCGGGGTGATGCCCGGCGTTCCTGCCACACCCGACTCGGGCGCCGCCCCGCGGACCCGTCACCGATGAAACCGGCACATCCCACCCAGCTCCCAGTGAGCGTCCACTACGAGCAAGGAGCAATCGGAATGGCACCACATCGAACGACCAGGATGGCGCTGGCCGCCATCTCCGGCGCCGTGCTGCTGATCAGCGCGGCGTGCGGCAGCAACGGTTCGACCGGCAGCCCCTCATCCACCCCGGGCACCACGTCGGCCGCGATGACGTCCAGCGCCGGCGGAGCCTCCTCCTCGTCGGGCAGTGCCGCCTCCTCCTCGGAAGCGATGAGCTCCGGCGCATCCAGCAGCGCGGCCGGGTCGATGAGCTCGGGTGCCTCCGGCAGCATGTCGGCGTCCGGCAGCGCATCGTCCTCGGGCGGCTCGGCCGGCAGCTCCTGGACCCCGCCGGCGAACCTGCCCCCGGCCCATCTGACCATCCTGTTCGGGTCGTCCGGCACCGCCGAGACGAACGCACTGAAGGCCGCGGCGGAGGATTGGGCGAAGCAGACCGGGTCGACCGTCGAGGTGACCCCAGCTTCGAACATGGACCAGCAACTGGCCCAAGGCTTCTCCTCCAACACGCCGCCGGACGTGTTCTACCTGGACCCGGGCAAGCTCGGCACCCTGAGCAAGGCGGGCAACCTGTGGGCCTACGGCGACCAGCTGCCCAACAAGAATGACTTCTACCCGGCGCTGGTGCAGACCTTCACCTATGACGGAAAACTCGTGTGCGCACCGAAGGACCAGTCGACCCTGGCACTGTGGATCAACACCGACGACTGGACGGCAGCCGGCCTGACCGACGCGGACATCCCGACCAACTGGGACCAGCTGGAGACGGTGGCCAAGAAGCTCACCACCGACGGCCGGGTCGGTCTCGGCCTGTCGGCGATCAGGGATCGGATCGATGCGTTCTTCGTGCAGAACGGCGGATATCTGGTCAACGACGACGGCACCCAGGCGACCGTCAACTCCGACCAGAACGTGCAGGCACTGACCTATGTCAAGAAGCTGATGACCGACGGCTCCCTGAAGTGGTCGTCCGACCTGGGCACCGGTTGGGGCGGCGAGGCCTTCGGCAAGAACAAGGCGGCCATGACGATCGAGGGTCCCTGGATGTTCGGGGCGCTGAAGAGCGACTTCCCGGACGTGAAGTACCAGATCGCCCCGCTGCCGGCCGGGCCGACGGGCACCAAGGGAACCCTGGTGTTCACCAACTGCTGGGGCATCGCGGCGGCCAGCAAGAACCACGATCAGGCGCTGAACCTCGTGGAGTACCTCACCCAGCCGTCGGTGGAGATGCAGTTCGCCAAGGCGTTTGGTGTCATCCCATCGGTGCAGTCCGCTGAGGCCGAGTACCTCAAGGAGTTCCCCGACAACAAGGTGTTCGTCGACGGAATCGCCTACGCCAAGGGCGTGGTGACTGCCGCGGGCGTCAGCGAGGTGCTGGCCGACTTCGATTCGCAGTTGGCCACGCTGTCCAGTTCGGATCCCAAGACCATTTTGGACTCCGTGCAATCCAACCTGGAGGCCGCGCTGTCCGGTGGCTGACCGACCGGCACGGCGGCCGGGTCGACGTCCGATCCGGCCGCCGGACCTGCATCGCCTGGCGCCAAGCACCATGCCGGCCACCGGCCGGTCCTCCGAAGTAGCTGGCAGGTAGTTGTCTCGTTGCGCAGAGCAAGGGAGACGGTCGGATGAGCAACACGACACAGCGGGGTGGACCGGCCAGCGGGCCCGCGGCCGCCCCGCCGAAGCCGGTGAAGCACCGTGGGGGCATTCGCGGTCGCGAGGGCATCGCCGGTTGGCTCTTCATGACACCCGTGATCGTGATCTTGGGGCTGTTCCTGCTGTTGCCCATCATCGCCGCGATCTGGGTTTCGCTCGCCGACTGGGCCGGGAAGGGCTCGCCGTTGGGCGCGAACTTCGTCGGCGCCGACAACTACGAAGCACTGCTGACCAAACCCGGGCTGTCCCAGAAAAACCTTGCGACCTCGCTGCGCAACAACTTCTATTACGTGATCCTGGTCGTGCCGATCCAGACGGTGCTGGCGCTGTTCTTGGCGTCGGTACTGAACGGTCGTCGCCTGAAGGGCAAGGGATTCTTCCGCACCGCCTTCTACTTCCCGTCTGTGACCAGCACCATCGCGATCATGACGGTGTTCCTGTTCCTGTTCACCACTTCCGGGGTGGTGAACCAGCTCCTGGGCTGGCTGGGCATCCACGGTCCCAACTGGTTCAACGATCCGCGTGGCGTGCTGCGGCTGATCCTGTCCGGGCTGCACATCATCGACACCGACAACCCACCCGGGTGGCTCACCGACAACCACTTCCTCGGCATGACCTGGTACGACTGGCTCGCCGGGCCGAGCGTGGCGATGTGTGCGCTGATCATCCTCGCGGTATGGACCACCGGCGGGACCTTCATGCTGATGTTCCTGGCGGCGCTGCAGGACATCCCGGACGACGTGATCGAGGCGGCAAGGGTGGACGGCGCCACCCGCTGGCAGAGTTTCCGCAGTGTGACCCTGCCGGCCCTGCGACCGACACTCTTCCTGGTGATCACCCTGGGGCTGATCGGCACATGGCAGGTGTTCGACCAGGTCTACATCCTGGGCGGCGGCAATCCCGCCAAGACGACACTCACCCCCGCCTACCTGTCCTACCAGGCGTCCTTCAGTGACGGCAAATGGGGTCAAGGCGCGGCGATCTCGTTCATCTTGTTCGCCATCATCATCTTGATGACGATCATCCAGCGGTTGGTGATGCGGGAGCGCAAGACCTTGCCGCGACGCCGACGGTTCGCGGCGGTACCCCCCGCGGACAACGCCCCCGAGACCATCGCCGCTGTCCAGGCCGGAGGCTCCCGATGACCACCCTCACCACGCCTACCCCGCGCCGGGCACCGCTGGAACCGCTGTCCACCGAACGGGAGCAACGCACGGGGTGGCGGGTCGTCAAGCAGGTGCTGGCCTACCTCGTGCTGATCGTGTTCGCGGTGCTCTACATCTACCCGTTCCTGATCGAGATCGCGACCTCCTTCAAGTCCGACGCGGACGCCACCGCCAACCCGTTGAGCCTGATCCCCACGACGTGGACGACGGAGGCATTCCAGACCCTGGGTAACGTCGACTTCCCGCGCTGGTTCGTCAATTCCGCCGTCGTGGCCATCTTCGTCACCCTGGGCCGGCTGTTCTTCGACTCGCTGGCGGGCTACGCGTTGGCCCGGCTGCACTTCGCCGGCCGGCGGGCGCTGGGCGCAGCGATCATCGCGGTGATGGCCGTACCGGGAGTGGTGCTGCTGATCCCGAAGTACCTGGTTCTGGTCGAGTTGCACATGTTCAACACCTACTTCGGCATGATCGTCCCACTGCTGGCCGATGCCGCTGGGGTCTTCATCATGCGGCAGTTCTTCATCGCCATTCCGGTGGAGGTCGAGGAGGCCGCCAGGATCGACGGGGCCGGCATCTTCCGCACCTTCTGGTCGGTGGTGCTGCCGATGGCCCGCCCCGCGCTGATCACGCTGACCATCCTGTCGTTCCAGGGCTCGTGGAACGAGTTCACGCACTTCCTGATCGCGCGCAACAGTCAGGATCTGAACACCCTGACCACCGGTGTGGCCCAGCTCATCTCCGGACAACTGGGAGCGGGCACCCAATACCCGCTGAAGCTCGCCGCGGCGCTGCTCATGACCATCCCGACCGCGGTGGTGTTCTTCGTGTTCCAGCGCTACTTCATCCGCGGCGCGAGCGCCGGCGCGGTCAAGGGCTGACCCCCGCCGGCCCATATCCGGCGAGGATCAACTTCCCCTTGCGAGGATCAACTTGCCCGCCGATCCGGACGACTCGGGCAGAACGCCGAAAGTTGATCCTCGCGGCGGGAAGTTGATCCTCGCAGGGACCCGGGGTCAGACGCCGGGGACCTGCAGCAGCCGGCCCAGCTCCGCGGCCAGGTCGCCGTTGCTCCGCGGCTTGCCGTCGACCGACACCACCGGCGTGATGATCCGCGTGCTGGAGGTCAGGAACAGCCCGTCCGCGGTGTGCAGGTCGTCCGGCGCGACCGGGGCCACCAGGGTGCGCCATCCCGCCGCCTCGGCCACCCGCAGC
>DASSTH010000012.1:0-14476 GCA_035708025.1 Nakamurella sp.
CGGCAGCGGCATCCGGCTGATCATCCACCAGAGGCGGGTACCCAGGCCGACCAACCGTGGACTCATCAGATCGGCTGAGGGCCAACACTGTCGATGCCATGTCGAACTCCTTGCCGGCGTCAGGTCAGGCGCTCACTGCCAGCGTGATGGGGTGCTCGTTGAGCCTTCTGCCGCCATTTTCGGTACACAGGATGATGTCCTCCACCCGCGCGCCCACTCGTCCTGGCCAGAACACCGAAGGCTCGATCGTGAAGGTCATACCCGATTCCAGCGGAGTGTGATCCTCTTCCGAGATATACGGCAGTTCATGTACGTCGAGCCCGATGCAATGCCCGGTGCGGTGACGGAACCAGTCACCGTAACCGCCGTCCACGATGACCTTGCGGGTCGCCGCATGGACCTGGGCGGCCGTGACCCCGGGCTGCACGGCGTCGATCCCAGCCTGCTGCGCCGCCGTCACGAGCTCATGGACGCGCAGGAACTCCTCGTTCGGCTCACCGATGTGCACCGTGCGACCGAAGTCGGAGCAATAGCCTCCCAGCACGGCCCCGAAGTCGAAGGACACGGCCATGCCCGGGCGGAGCGGTTGGGTGGAGACCCGCACCGTGGCGTCGCGATCGTCGAGAGGACCCATCGACCAGACGCCCGTGTCGAACGATTCCGTGCGCGATCCAGCTACCTTCATGAGGTGTGCTACCTCGGAAGCGAGGTCGAGTTCGGTGACGCCAGCGACGACCTTGCCCTCGATGTCGGCCATCACCTGGTCGACGACCTGACACGCCTTGACCATCCAGCCCAGTTCCACCTCCGACTTTATCCGGCGCAGCGGGTTGATCAGCGGCTCCGCAGCGACGGTGGCATCCGGACGGCAGAGTTCGGTGACCTCGATCACGGTCTGAGCCCAGGTGCGGTTGCCGAATGCGATCCTCCGCACGTGGTTGAAGCGTTTCAACGCGGAGGCGACGATGTCCACGGCGTCGTCCGTTTCGTTGACCGTGATCACCTCACCGGTGACGCCGCCGGGTAGATCGAACTCCGTCACCATGCGCGGCAGGATGAAGATCGGATCGGCGCCGGGGGCGATCAGGGCACCGGTCACCCAGTGATGTGCATAACTCACATTGCCGAAGGCCGGCACCCTGCGTTCCAGCCCGGTCAGATATTCCAGGTCTGCCGAGGGGGGCAGGAACAGCAGGTCGACTCCGGCGTCGGACATCTTGGCGCTTAGGGCTTGTCGGCGTGCAGCGAACTCGGACGGAGTGCCGGTCATGGCTTCATCCCGGTCGCCAGTGGGCGGATACGGAGGATGACCCGCTCGCTTTGGATCGCGGCCGGATCATATGGTCGGCCGAAGTACCGCCAAGCCAACTTGTCGATATGGTCTCGCGCCGGCTGGCCTTCCACGACCTCCACCACCGTTCCCCGCACCTCGATGTAGTTGTAAGGGTTTGCCGAGTTGATGAGCGTCACGGTCACCCGTGGGTCGCGTTGAACGTTGCGAAACTTGCGGCGATGCTTCTCGGTGTTGATGAGGATGCACTCCTGGTCCGCATCGACCCACATCACCTGTGCGGCCGGATGTCCGTCCGGCCGCAGGGTGGTGAACACCGCGAAGTTTCGCCCGGTGGCCATCGCGACTGCCTCCGGTGGCAACATCGGCTCTCCTTGGTACGGTCCGGCCAACGGTCGTCCCACGATAACAGCATCTCGCGCAGTGCGTACAGATGGGCGTATCGCGTGCACGAAACCTCGGGGAACCGGAGTTCGCCCGGTGCGCGTGCTCGGCACGGAGGCTGGGGGTCGATCTCCCGCGTGATGCACACCGATGGCCGTGGGCCGTCGCCGCCGCACCTCGGTGCCGCGCGGAGTGCAGGCTGGGTATGTTGCTTCTCGCAACGCCGCGCCACCACGCCCCCGCGACCCACGGTTCATGCGATTGGGCATCATGGCCCGGTGTGCCTGATCCGGTGGCCACGTTGTCGTCCAGCGACAGTTCGAGCGGACGCTTGAGCCTGCACCCGAAGGGGCAAACCATGACCTACCCCAATCCCAGCGACCGCGACATCGTCGAGTGGCTTCCCCGGGCGCTCCCGGACCGCCGCATCCGGTACGGCACCGACCCGCTGCAGTTCGGCGACCTTCGGCTGCCGCGCGCCGCCGCGCCGGAGGCCGGCCACCCGGTGGTGGTGGTGCTGCACGGCGGCGGCTACTCGCCGAACTGGAACCTGGACAACATCGCCCCGCTGGCCGAGAAGATCACCGACACCGGCAACGTCGCCACCTGGAACCTGGAGTACCGCCGGCCCGGCCAGGTGGGCGGCGGCTGGCCGGGAACCTGGCTGGACATCGCCAACGGCATCGATCACCTGCGCGCCATCGCCGGCAGCCACCGGCTCGACGTCAACCGTGTGGTCGCCATCGGCCACTCCGCGGGCGCTACCTTCGCGGCGTGGGCGGCCGCCCGGCCGGGGATCGACCGGGCCGCGCCGCTGTTCCTGGCCGACCCGCTGCCGCTGCGCGGGGTGGTGTCGTTGGCCGGCATCCTGAACCTGGCCACCGAGATGGGCGACGGGCCCGAGCCGCCGCGGAACCTCACGGCCCTGCTGACCGATCCCCAGGACGGCTCCGCCGACGGGCTCCGGGCACGGCTGGCGAGCGTGTCGCCGGTGGACCTCGTCGGCAGCACCACGGTCCCGCAGCGGCTGATCGTCGGCACCAGTGACGCGCCCGAGATGGTCGACCAGACCCGGGAGTTCGCGGCCGCGTGCAGCGCCGCCGGAATAGCCGCGGTCGCCGACTATCTCGAGGGCGCCAACCATTTCGACGTGATCGACCCGTCGGGTCCCGGCTGGCAGTTCGTCGCCGGCGCGATCACCGCCGTGCTGGGCGAACCGGCACTACCCGGCTGAGCGCACCGCCGGCACCACCGAGGTTCCCAGGATCTGCACCGCCCGCAACACGTCCGGCCCCAGGGGCGGCCCGAACGACAGGTGCCGCACCCCGGAGCGCAGCAGTGCCGCACACCGCTGGACCACCTGATCGGGGGTGCCGGCGATGCCCAGCCGCAGCATCGCCCGCGTCACCAGCTGCCTGGCGCGCTCGATACCCGACTCGTGCAGCGCACGCTGGATCGGCTCGAAGTCGGCCAGGCCGAGCCCGGCCCGCTCCAGCAGGTACGGCGCGAACGACGCGCCGTAGTAGGCGATCTTCTCCGCCAGCGGCGCGACCGCGTCGGCCTCGTCATCGGCCACCGACACCCAGATGCAGGCGGCGATGTCGATCTCCGCGACGTCCCGGCCGGCCGCGGCGGCGCCATCGGCGATCAGCGCCGCGGCGGTCCGGTAGTGCTCCGGCGGGTACAGCAGGGGCAGCGCCCCGTCGGCGATCGCACCGGTGGCCGCCAGCATGCGCGGACTCATCGCGCCGATGTAGATGGGGGCGGACTGCGCCGCGAAGCGCAGGTAGGCATGCGGCGAGCGGCCGTCGGTGCCGTCCGAACGGTCGCCGGCCAGCAGCGCGCGGATCTCCGCCGTCGCCTGCGTGGTGCGGCCGAGCGGGCGCGGCCGCTCGATGCCCGCCCAGCCGAGGAACTCCTCGGCCCCCGCCCCCAGGCCCAACAGGAACCGCCCGCCGGAGACCTCCTGCAGGGTCGCCGTCATCATGGCGATCTCCGCCGGGTGCACCGAATACGGGTTCATGATCCCCACACCCAGGCCGATGCGCTCGGTCGCCAGCGCGGCCGCGGTCAGCATCACCGCCGCCGAACGCAGGTACAGGTCGTTGGACACCCACACCTGGTCGAAGCCGTGCCGCTCGGCGAGCCGGCACAGGGCCACGAACTCGTCGACGGTCAGGTCGTTGTTCAGCCGCAGGCTGGTACGTAGGGTCCCGGTCATGGGCGCTCTCCCGGCCGCCCGGACGTGCCGGAATCGTCGCCGGTCCCGAGCTCGGCGTCGATCTCCACCTCCACCAGCAGATCCTCGCCGACCAGCGAGTGCACGTACAGCATGGTGTTGGCCGGGCGGACCGCGTCGAAGACCTCCCGGTGCGCCCGGGCGGCCGCCTGCCAGTCGGTGCCCGGCACCAGGTAGACCCTGGTCCGCACCACGTCCCGCACATCGCCGCCGAGCTGCTGCACCGCGTGCACCCCGCGCCGCAACGCATCCAGCGTCTGCCGGTAGGTGTCCGCCGATCGGTCGGACCCGGGGACGCCGGTGCTCGCCGACCCGTCCGGCGCCGACGCGGTGGTGCCGCTCACGGAGATCCGCGAACCGGAACGCACCGCCCGGGAGTAGCCGGCCGCCTCCTGCCAGTGCGCCTCGTCGGTGAACCTGTGCTGGATCATCGGCTGGGTCCCTTCGAGCGTGGTGGGTCGGGTGTGCCGTCCGCCGGGCCGGAGGCCGCGGCTCCGGGCCGGCGGCCGTACCGGATGTCCGACATCTGCAGGAACTGGCCGTTGCCGGCCCGCGCGATCGGTTGCAGCGCGGCCACATCGATGCGCAGGCCGCCCGGATCCGGCGCGACGACCGACGGCGAGATCCACACCCGATGGATGCGGGCGACCAACAGGCTCTGCGTCGGATCGTCCAGGTGGATCTCCCGCAGCAGCCGGCAGGCGAACGCGATCCGGCAGCGGTCCACCCGCGGCGCGCTCCAGCCCGCCCAGTCGGTCAGGGTGATGTCGCCGCGCGCCGCCTCGCTGTGGCCCCAGGGCAGGTCGTCGGAGGTCTGGGCGACCGCGTCCACCGCGTCGGCCGACGGCAGCGAGATGGTGAAGTCCGGCTGCCGGCGAAGGTTGCGCACGGTGTCCTTCAGCCCGGCCGGGTGATCCCGGTTGTTGATGCCCAGCACCACCGTCGGCGGGTCGGACGACACCGCGTTGAAGTACGAGTACGGGGCCAGGTTCCACCGCTCGGCCGCCGGCCGGTCGGCGCCGTAATCGCTGACCACCCAGGCGATCGGGCGCGGCAGCACGACCTGGTTCATCAGGCTGTAGCGCTCGGCCCGCGGCAGCCCGGCGATCTCGATCTCCACCGCGGCGGCGGAGCCGGTGACGGCATGCCCGGCCCCGGACCCGGCGAACCGGCCGGGCGTACCACGGTCTGGCATCGCGACTCCTTGACGATCGTCACCAGAACGATAGGCTACTGATCACGCCGGCCCCGGCGTCGTGCAGGTACATGGTCCCCCGGATCCGGCAGCACACCGGCAGGACGGACCGCTCAAGGGTCCGCCGGGACCCGTCCGAGTCACCCAGGAGGGATCCCCGACCGTGGACGCCAATATCGAGCCAGAACGGATTCCCAAGCCGTACCGCATCATGATGATGGGTGCGCCGCTCGACCAGTTCTTCCTGCTGTCCGAGGAGCAGAAGGAACGCGACTTCCTGCCCGGATTCAAGCGGATGCTGGCCAACTGGGAAAAACTGGGTGCCGAGGTGGTGGCCTCCATCACCGACGACCTGCTGACCGTCGGCGCCCCGCGATCCCTGGACTACGTGTGGTTCCTGCTGTTCGACGTGCAGTCGCTGGACACCGTCGCGGCCATGATCAACGAGGTGCGCAAGGTCGAGGACGGCATCCGGCTGGACCGGTACATCCGCTGGGAGGCCCGGATCGGCCGGCCGTTCTACGCCCGCGAGGAGAAGTGGGTGACGCAACCGGCCGAGACTGCCGAGACCACGCAGGCAGACTGAACCGGCTGAGCGCCGACCGGAGTCCGGTGACGGTCACCGGGGCGGGGTGGCTCGGGACGCCGCAACCGGTGACGGAAAGGCCGGTGACGGGGCTCCGTGGCGCCGGCGGAGACCGGACCGGCACGATGTCCCGATGAGCGTCTTCGGCAGCGACTTCACCATCGGCGTGGAGGAGGAGCTGCTGCTCGTCGACCCCGACACCGGCGCGCTGGATCCCTCGGCGCCGGTGGTGCTGGACCGGGTGGACGCCGGCCGCGACGTGGTCGACTTCGAGCTCTACGCCGCACAACTCGAACTGCGCTCGGGCATCTGTGACGGTGCCGACGAGGCGCTGTCCCGGCTGCGGGCCGCGCGCTCCGCGGTGGCGCGTGCGGGGGCGACCGTGTTGGGCTGTGGTGTCCACCCGACCGCGGATTTCGGTGACGCGCCGATCGTGGACGCCGACCGCTACCGGGCGGTGCGCGCGCTGTTCGGCGGGCTGATGTCGCGCACGCCGGAGGCCGCCCTGCACGTGCACATCGGCCTGCCCGACGAGCATGCCGCGATCCTGGCCCTGAACGGTCTGCGGGAATTCCTGCCGGTGTTCATCGCCCTGGCGGCCAACTCGCCGTGGTGGTTCGGCCGCGACTCCGAGTTGGCCAGCGCGCGATACAGCCTGGTCCGCCCGTACCCCACCCGGCGCATCCCGGACGTGGCGCGCTCCTACCAGGAGTACCTGGCGGCGTCCGAGACGTTCCGCGCCGATGCCGGCCTGGCCGACCCCACCGTTGTGTACTGGGATGTGCGACTGCACCCTCGGTACGGGACCGTCGAGGTGCGGGAGATGGACGCGCAATCCTCGCCGGTGCAGTCCGCCGCGCTGGCCGCGCTGATCCAGGCGACCGCCGCCGCGCTGGTGAACGGGACGCTGACGCCGCCCGCCACACCGCAGGACAGCCTCGGCTGGGCCTGCTTCCTGGCCTCCCGGGACGGCCTGGCGGCGCCCCGGATCGGCCGGGCCGCGGCGGGCGCCGGCGGAACAGCGGGTGCGGGCGCCACTGTCGCGGATGCCTGCCGGGAGTTGCTGACCGCCGTGCGGCCGGTGAGCCGGTCGCTGGGCGGCGCCGATGCGCTGGGCGAGATCGACCGCCTGCTGCGCGACGGCAACGGTGCGGACCGGCAGCGTCACGCCGCGCAGCGGGGCGGCACAGTGGCGTTGCTGCGCCGGCTGATCGAGGACTCCAACCAGCCCGCGGGCCGATCACGGTGAGCCAGCTGCCGGCACGAGGAGCCGGACCCACCGACAATCCCGGCGCCGCACCGGATCGACCGGCGGACGGTTCGCGATGGGTGAGGCTCGGCTCGACCCGGTTGCAGATCGCACCGGGCGTGTTCCCGCCGCAGCAGGACACCCTGGCGGTGATCGACTGGTGCCTGGAACTGTTGCGCGGGCGGTCGCGGCCGGTGGTGGTCGATCTGTGCACCGGCTCCGGGGTCATCGCGCTGGCGCTGGGCGCACGGCACCCCGCGGCCCGGATCTACGCCGTGGACAACTCCGGCCACGCCGTCCGGTCGGCGACCGGCAACGCCGCCCGGCTGACCCGCCGGACCGGCGCCCGGATCGAGGTACGCCGCGGCGACGCGACCGATCCGAGCGTGCTGACCGACATCGCCGGAGCCGCCGACCTAGTGGTGGCCAACCCGCCGTACCTGCCGGACGGCTCCCCGGAACCACCGGACCTGGCCGGCGTCACCGAGGCGGCCGCGCTGTTCGGCGGTCCCGACGGGCTCGCGGTGATCCGTGGCATCGTCGCCGTGGCATCGGCGATCCTGCGCCCCGGCGGATGGCTGGCACTCGAACACGCCGCCGGTCAGCAGGACCCGGTGACCCGGCTGCTGCACCACGCCGGCACCTTCGACTCCGTCACCGGCCACCCGGACCACGCCGGGATCCGGCGGTTCGTCACCGCCCGACGCCGCCCCGATGGCGGCGCCGACACACCTATAGCATCCAGGTGACGATCGTCACCAATCTGCGAGATGGGATAGCGATGACCTCCAGCCGCACGCCCGTGACGGCGACCGACCTCACCGGATTCGCCGACATCACCGACGTCGCCCTCACCTCCGACGGGCAACGGGTGGTCGCGGTGACGACGGTCCCGGACACCGAGTCCAACAGCTACCGCCGGCGGGTCGTGGTGGGCCCCGCCGCGGGCGGCGACCTGACGCCGCTGGAGCCCGGCGACGTGCCGATCCGGATGCCGCGGTGGTCGCCGGCCGGGCACCTGCTGGCGGTGGTCACCGATACCCCGGCGGGCTGCGGGGTGCGCACCGTGGACACCGTCACCGGCGCGTGGGCCACCCTGCTGGACGGCTGGCCGGACCCGATCGAGGAACTGTGCTGGTCGCCGGACGGCGGCCGGCTGCTGTTCGTGGTGCGCGAGCCGGTCGACCGTGCCTACTGGGAGCTGCCGGAGGACCGGCGCCCGCCCCTGCGGCTGACCCGACTGCGCTACCGGGAGGACGGCATCGGCTGGCTGGCCGGGCGCCCCCGCCAGGCCTACCTGCTGGACCTGCCCGCCGGCGGCGAGACAGCCGCGCCGCCACGCAAGCTCAGCGCGGGCGGCTTCGACGATGCCGAGTTCAGCTGGCATCCCGACGGCCGGTCGGTGTTCTTCTGCTCCCAGCGGCAGCCGGACGCCGACCGCTCGCCGATCAACGCGATGTACCGGCAGGAATTGGACGGCGAACCGGTGCCGCTGACGGGTGCGACGCACACCTTCGGCACGCCGATCCCGTCGCCGGACGGTTCCCGGCTGGCCTGCACCGTGGTGGACGTGGTCGGCTACCCCGCCGCCACCCACCTGGCCGTGCTGGACGTCGCGACCGGGCGTCTGACCGACCTGACCGCCGAGCTGGACCGCGATGTGGACGGCGGCTCGGTGGTGTGGACCGACGATGCGACGATCCTGGCCATCGTCGCCGCCGAGGGACGCATCGGGATCCGCCGCTTCGACGTCGACGACGCCGGAACGCCACAGGTGGTGGTCGGCGGGGACCGGCGGATCACCGCGTTCGACGTCGCGGGGGACCGGCTGGTGGCAGTGCGCTCCGGGATCGACGAACCTCCGGTGTTGGTGACCGACCGGCTGTCCCGCGCCGCCGGCCCCGAGGAACTGGGTGCCACGGTGCTGCACGACCCGAACGCGGAGCTGCGCAGGTCCCGCGACCTGGCGGGCGCGGTGCACGCCGGCATCGAGGTCGCGCCCGGAGTGACGGTGGATTCCTGGCTGGTGCGCCCGGACCCGGCGCGGTTCCGCGGTCCGCACCCGGTGATCCTGTGGTTGCAGGGCGGCGGAACCCAGTACGGCTACCAGTTCTCGCACGAGATGCAGCTGCTGGTGTCGTCCGGATACGCCGTGCTGTACTGCAATCCGCGCGGCTCCGCGGGCTACGGCACCGATTGGATGCGCACCGTGTGCGGCACCCGCGCGGCCCGGCCCGGCAGCGGCTGGGGCGGCGACGACATCGCCGACGCCGCCGCGGTGGTGCGGGCCACGCTGGGCGCCAACCCGGATCTGGACCCGTCTCGGGTCGGTGTGATGGGGGGTTCGTACGGCGGCTTGGTGACCACCCAGTTGCTGGCCCAGACCGACCTGTTCGCCGCCGGCTGGGCCGAGCGCGGCCCGTACAACGTGTACAGCGACGCCGGCACCAAGGACGAGGCGCCGTGGTTCTTCGTCGCCTACCTGGGTGGCTCGCACCTGGACGACGCGGAGTCCTATTGGCGCGCCTCACCGCTGCGCCGGGTCGCCGACATCACGTCACCGCTGATGATCGTGCACTCCGAGAACGACTTCCGCTGCACGGTCGGGCAGGCCGAGGAGCTGTTCATGGCCCTCAAGCTGCTGGACCGCGAGGTGGAGCTGGTGCGGTTCCCCGGCGAGGGCCACAGCCTGACGCGCAACGGCCGCCCGGTGCACCGGCTGCAGCGGCTGCAGCTGCTGCTGGAGTGGTTCGGCCGGCACCTGGCGCCGCTGCCGGCCTGAGCCGGCGTCAGGCGCCGGCCAGCATGTCGATCCGGTCCAGGTCGCTGCGGTCATCGAGAAGTTCGAAGCGCTGCAACGCGATCGGCACATTGCCCTCGCGCCAGAGCCGGTCGTGGAAGGCCTGCAGGTCGAACGCCTCGCCCTGCGCCAGCACCGTGTCGGCCAGCAGCCCCAGGATCTGCGTCTTGCCGATCTGGTAGGTCATCGCCTGGCCGGGGCACGCCGCGAAGAACGCCGCCTCCGCCCGGGCGGTCGCCCGGTCCATCGGCACGGCCGTCTCCAGCACGGTCGCCGCTCCGTCGATGTCCAGCTCGCCCAGCGCCAGCTGCACGTCCACCACCACCCGCAGTGCGCGCAGCCGCATGAAGTTGTAGACGATCTCCCGGGTGCGTGGCGCGTCGTCGAAAAGTCCTGCCGCCAGCAGCATCTCCTCGTTATAGAACGCGATGCCCTCGTTGGCAGCGGAGTCGTAGTAGTGCCGGCGCAGCGGCCGGGGGTGCCGCCAGGACAGCGCCAGCTGCTGGTAGTGCGCGCCCTCGTGGATGATCCCGGCGCGCGGGTCGTGGGCGTTGGCGGCATAGAAGTAGGGCAGCCCGTCGGCCGGCGGCGGGAAATACGCCGAACCGTCCTGGTGCAGCCGCTGCGGGCCGGTCAGGTCGTCGGCCGTTCCCAGGTGGGCGATCGGCACCAGGTAGTCCGGCATCGGCGCGGTGTGGTAGTGCCGCAACGAGTCCGGCTGGCCGAGGATGCGCCGCTCGCGGTAGAAGTCGCGCACCTGTTGCTCGCACTGGGCCTGGGCCGCGGCCTGTTCGGCGCCGCTGGCGAAGCGGCACGGCGGGGCGCTGCGGGAGCCGCTGCCGTTGCGGGTCCGCTCCAGCACCTCCAGGGCCAGCGCCCGCTCGGCCTCGCGGCGCCCGATGGCCAGGATCTCGGCCGGCGTGTACGGCAGCAGCGCCACCTGTTGCAGGAACGCCCCGAACGCCTCCCGGCCCACCGGTTTCGCCCGCTCCAGGGTGGGCAGCCGGTGGGCGAGTTCGTCGCGGTAGCCGGCCAGTGCGGCGGCGGCCCGCTCGCCGGCAGCGGTCAACGCGGCGGCGTCGGCGCGGGTCCAGCCCTCCGGAGTCAGCCGGCCCAACGCGGCCACCAGCGCCTGCACGTTCTGCTCGACCTTCGCCAGGGTGTCGATGGCCAGCGCGGTGAACTCGGCGACCGCGTGGCCGGTGAGGTTCGCCAGGCCGGTGCGCAGGATGTCGTCGGTGGCGGCCAGCAGCCGGTGGACGTCGGCCAGCCGGGCGGCGTCCACCCCGGGCGGGGTGAGCAGGTCGAACACGCAGCCCAGGGTCTGGTCGACGTAGAAGCCCGGCTGGGTCTGCCAGGCCCGCAGCACGTCCAGTTCCCATCGCACCCGGGCCAGCGCGGAGCCCATCAGCCGGTGGTCGACCTGGTCGGCCGGGTCGGGCCCGGGTTCGATGGCGGCCAGCCGCCGCTCGAAGGCGGCCAGCTCGGTCCGGTACCGGGCCACCGCGGCGGCCGAGAAGTCCGGCAGCCAGCCGTCCGGGCGGTCGATCCGGGTGATGTCGTCGTGGCTGCGTGGCTGCTCGGCGGCCCGCCAGGCCCAGAACTCGGTGGCCAGCGCCGGCAGATCCGCGGGGGAGGTCATCGATGGCGTCCTGTCAGAATCGTCGGAGGGTGGTCGGTCGGCAGCTGGATCACACCCTCGGCCGGAGGGTACCGATGCGCTGAACACAGCGCCCAGCCGAGCCGGCAAGCGCAGCTGCCCGGTTGCGCAAACCGTACAGAGCATGACGACTACTTGACGATCGTCACGCGTTCAGTATATTTCCGGGTGCGGGGATGTTCGTGCGTCATCGGCCCGTTGGAGGCCGGACGATCCGCCGGTTCCCACTGACAAAGGAGCGAATGACATGACCATGCTGCGCAGGATCTCCTCGCGCGCGCCCGGGCGAGTCGGTCCCGGCCGGCGCGGCGCCGCGGTCGTCGCCATGGCCGGCGCGCTGGCCCTGGCGCTGTCCGCCTGCACCAGCGCGACCAGCGTCGACCAGGTGCCCTCGTCGACGTCCTCGGACCAGCCGAGCACCCCGGCGGGCGCCTCGTCGTCGGCCGATGCCGGTGGCAGCACGTCGCCGGCCCCGTCCGGGAACACGACGCTGACCATCGACTCCAGCTTCATCGTCACCAGCATGGATCCGTCGCGGGCCGTGACGCCGACCCAGTCGGTGGCCACCCGCGCCATGTACGACACGCTGCTGCGCACCCACGGCGAGGACACCACCCCGCAGCCGTCGGTGGCCAAGTCCTTCGACGCCTCCGACGACGCCAAGACCTACACCTTCCACCTGCGTGACGACGTCACCTTCGCCGACGGCAGCAAGCTGACCTCGGCCGACGTGCTGTTCTCGTTCCAGCGGCTGGCCGCGCTCAAGCTGGGCGGCTCCTACCTGATGGACGGGCTGACCGTCAGCGCCCCCGACCCGCAGACCGTGGTGCTGACCTCGAAGGACCCGAAGCCGGCCATCCCGATCATCGTCACCACCCCGGCGTTCGCCATCCTCAACTCCGCCATGGTGAAGGAGGCCGGCGGCACCGACGCCGCCGACGCCGCGGACAAGGACAAGGCCGACACCTGGTTCAACTCGCACTCGGCGGGCAGCGGCCCGTACGTCCTGCAGTCCTACAAGACCGACGACTCGATCACCTTGGTGCGCAACGACAAGTACTGGGGCGAGGACAAGGGTGAGTTCGACCGCGTGGTGATCCGCAACATGACCGCGGCCACCCAGTTGCTGAACGTGCAGCGTGGCAACAACGAGATCGCGCTGGACCTGTCGGCGACGCAGAGCGCCACGCTCAAGGGCAAGGACAACGTCACGGTCAAGACGGACCCGTCCTCCTCGGTCTTCCGGGTGCAGATGAACATGGACCCGGAGGCGTCCAAGGTGGCGTCCAACCCGCACATCCAGGCGGCCGTGCGCTACGGCATCAACTACGACGCGATCGTGCAACTCGGTGGTGACGGCGCCGTGCAGGCCGCCGGCATCGTGCCGTCGACGCTGCCGGGATCGCTGCCGGAGTCGGAGGCCATCCACCAGGACGTGGACAAGGCCAAGGCCGAGCTGGCCGCGTCCGGGGTGGACAAGCCGAGCCTGACCATGACCTACCCGAGCGACATCAACGTCAACGGACTGGAATTCGCCACGCTGGCCCAGCGGGTGGCCGCGGACCTGCAGGCCATCGGCTTCACCATCAAGCTGGAGGCCCAGCCGGTGGCCACCTACCTGCCGGAGTGGGTCAAGGGCAAGACCGAGATGACGCTGACCTACAACTACCCGGACTACATGGACTCGTCGTACTACTCCTCGTTCGTGCCGGGCACCAGCTCGGACAGCCAGCGGGCGGGCTGGAACAAGGACGTGCCCGAGCTGAGCAGCCTGCGTGACGAGATCAACTCGACCGTCGACGATGCCAAGCGCGCCGAGCTGATGCAGGACCTGCAGCGCAAGTTCAACGAGAACAGCCCGTACATCCCGTTGATGCAGACCGCGCAGACCGTGGTCAGCACGTCCAACCTGACCGGCGTCGTCCTGGACCCGAGCTGGATCTTGGACGTCGCCGCCATCGGCACGAAGTAGCGGCCGGCATGGTGCAGGTGACGGCGGTGTCGCGCCCGCGTGGAACGCGACAGGCGTGGCATCGCCGTCCCCTGCCCCGCTTCGTGGCCAAGCGGCTGGCCGCGTCGGTGCTGATCCTGTTCGGCATCACCGTCATCTCCTTCCTGCTCACCCAGGCGGTGCCCGGCGATCCGGCCCTGGCGAACCTGGGCCAGCGGGCCACCCCGGAGCAGATCGCCAACTACCACCGGGTGCACGGGCTGGACGATCCGCTGCCGGTGCAGTACGGCCGCTACCTGGTCAACCTGCTGCACGGCGATCTCGGGGTGTCGCAGCAGACCCACAACCCGGTGATGGCCGATCTCGGGTCGTTCGTCCCCGCGACGCTGGAACTGGCCCTGCTGGCGGTGGTGATCGCCACCCTGATCGGGGTGGGGTTCGGCGTTCTGGCGGCGCTGTACCGGGACCGCTGGCCGGACATCGTGCTGCGCATCGTGTCGCTGTCCGGGATCTCGGTGCCGGTGTTCTGGCTGGCCCTGGTGCTGTTGTACGTGTTCTTCTACCTGTTCTCGCTGCTGCCGGGCGGCGCGCGGCTGGACTCCGACCTGGTGCCGCCGGACACCATCACCGGGATGTACACCGTGGACGCGCTGCTGCACGGACAGTGGGGGATCTTCGCCAACGCGCTGAGCCATCTGATCCTGCCGGCGGTGGTGCTGGCGGCGTCCAGCATCGGCCTGTTGACCCGCTACACCCGCACGGCGGTGCTGGAGGTGATCGATCAGGACTACGTGCGTTCCGCCCGGGCGCAGGGGCTGCCCGAGCGCACCATCGTGTTCTCCCACGTGCTGCGGGCGGCGCTGCCGGCGGTGATCACCGTGATCGGCCTGCTGTTCGCCAACGTGCTGACCGGCGCCGTGCTGGTGGAGAACATCTTCTCCTGGCCGGGTCTGGGGCGCTACGGCTTCCACGCCGCCACCACGCTGGACCTGCCGGCCATCATGGGGGTGAGCCTGTTCGTGGCGCTGGTGTACCTGGTGGTGAACTTCGTCGTTGACCTGCTCTACGGCGTGCTGGACCCGAGGATCCGGGTGACATGACCGGCGTCGAGACACAGGTCC
>DASSTH010000013.1:0-2595 GCA_035708025.1 Nakamurella sp.
GCAAGCCGCCGGGGTGGCCGCCGTGAGACCGGGGGTAACGGCGGAGTCCGTGGACGCCGCCGCCCGGGAGGTGATCGAGCAGGCCGGGTACGGGCCGCACTTCATCACCCGCACCGGGCACGGCATCGGTCTGGAGGTGCACGAGCACCCGTACCTGGTGGCCGGCAACACCCGGGAACTCGAGCCGGGTATGGCGTTTTCGGTGGAGCCGGGGATCTACCTGCCGGGCCGGTTCGGGGTGCGCATCGAGGACATCGTGGTGGTCACCGAGGACGGCGCGGAGTTGTGCAACACCGCCCCCACCGACCTGATCGTGTTGGACTGAGCCCGCCGATGCTGGAGCCTGTGGACGCCCGGATCGTCGCCGAACTGGCCAACGACGGCCGGCGCAGCTTCACCGATCTCGCCGAGCGGGTGGGGCTGTCGGTGTCGGCGGTGCACCAGCGGGTCCGGCGGCTGGAGCAGCGCGGGGTGATCTGCGGCTACACCGCCCGGTTGGACGGCGAGCAGGTCGGCCTGCCGCTGACGGCGTTCGTGTCGCTGATCCCCATCGACCCGGCGGCGCCGGACGACTACGCCGACAAGCTCGCCGAGTTGCCGGAGATCGAGGCGTGCCACTCGGTGGCCGGGGTGGAGTCGTACATCGTGAAGGTCCGGGTGGCGTCGCCGGCGGCGCTCGAGGCGCTGTTGGCGGCGATCCGGGCCCGGGCCAACGTGTCCACCCGCACCACCGTGGTGCTGTCCACCCCGTTCGAGGGCCGCACCGTGCTGCCGCGGGTGGAGGAGTAGGCCGCAGTCCGCGATCTTCGCGGTCGGCGCCGCGGGGTGGTAGTTCCGCCCACAGCGGATCAATTCGCCCACGGCACGGCTCGTCGCCCAGAATGATGCTCGTGGGCAACGGATTCAGCGGTGACGTGGCCGTCTACTACGCGCGCTTCCGCCGGGGCTACCCGCCGCAGGTGATCGACGCGGTGTGCCGGGCGCTGCGCCTCACCGCGGAAGACGTCGTGCTGGATCTCGGGTGTGGCACGGGACAGTTGGCGTCGCCGCTGTCCGCTCGGGTGCGCCGGGTGGTCGGTGTCGATCCGGAACCGGACATGCTTCGCCTGGCGCGGGAGTCGGGTTACGACGCGGTGGATTGGGTGCTGGGCACCTCCGACGACGTGCCGGAACTCGCCGGCCGGTTCGCGGGTGTCTCGGCGATCACGCTGGCCAACGCGATCCATCTGGTGGACCGCACCCGGCTGTTCGCCGCCGCCAAGGATGTGCTGCCGTCGGGCGGATCGCTGGGCATCATCGCCAACGGGACGCCGCTGTGGTTCCAGGACGCCGACTGGTCCCGAGCCGTGAACGGGTTCATGGAACGCGAGCTGGGGCAACCGTTGACCAATCGGTGCGGGCTGGACGACGAGGCCCGGGACACCTACCGCCGCGAACTCGAGGCGCTCGGGTTCGCCGTACAGGACCACCGGGTGGACTACACGGCGCCACTGAGCATCGAGCAGATCGTCGGCGGGGTGTTCTCCGCGATGTCGGAGCGGATCCCGCCGCCGGAGGACCGGGACCGCTTCGCCGCCGACCTCGCGCAGCAGTTGCCCGGCGGCGGCCCCTTCCTCGAACACGTCCCGGTGCGGATCCTCGCGGCCATCGCTCCGTAGCCCCGCTGGGCGTCCGGGCGTCCCCATAACCGCGTGTCCCGGTGTGGTGGGATCGACGGCATGACGATCGAGCAACAGGGCCTCTGGCAGTACCCGCACGCGGACCGGGACGACACCGCCGAGGAGTTGCACGGCGTCCTCGTCACCGATCCCTATCGGTACCTGGAGGATCCCGACGGCGAGCGCACCGTGGCGTTCGTGTCCGCGCAGAACGAGCTGTCCGCGCCGTACCTGGCGAACCTGGCGTCCCGGCAGCGGTTCGGCGAGCTGACCACCGCGCTGGTCACCGCGCCGCGGGCCGGCGTGCCGTGGGAGCGCGGCGGGCGCTACTTCGTGGTGTCCAATCCGGGCGGCAAGGACCAGGACATCCTGTACACCGCCGAATCGGTGACGGAACTGCTGGACCAACCACGAGTGCTGCTGGACCCCAACACGCTTTCCGACGACGGCACGGTGGCACTGAGCGCCGCGCGGGTCAGCGACGACGGGTCGCTGCTGGCCTACGCTTTGTCCGAGGCCGGATCGGACTGGCAGACCATCCGGGTGCGGGATTTCGTCTCCGGCGAGGACCACGACGACCTGCTGCGCTGGGTGAAGTGGGTGGCGCCGACCTGGCTGCCGGACGGGAAGTCGTTCCTGTATTGGCGCTATCCGGAACCGGGGGCCGACGACGCCGGGGACGACTTCGCGGCCACCTTCTCCGCCGCCATGGGCGTCGGCCAGCTGGTCGCCCACCGGCTGGGCACCGAGCAGGGCGGTGACGAGATCGTCTGGCACCGGCCCGATCTGCCGGAGTGGATGGTCGACCCGTGGATCTCCCCGGACGACCGCTGGCTGGTGCTGACCTCCGGCCCCGGCACCGACACCCGCACCACGATCACCGCCCGCCGGCTGACCACCGACGACAGCGGCCGGACCGTCATCGCCGGTGACGAGA
>DASSTH010000014.1:0-2253 GCA_035708025.1 Nakamurella sp.
GTTGCTGGATCCCGGCGGTGACGAGGCCGCTCGCGGGCGCCCGAGCCGAGCGGGGCGGGACGGGACCGTAATCCGGCCGCGGCTGATCGCCGTGGTGTTCGACGACGAGCTGGTCGAGCGGTTGCCGCGGGATCGGCACGACATCCCCGTCACCGATGTGCTGACCCCGGGCGGCGGGCTGCGCCCTGTTGCGCGAGACGGGCCGTCCGGAGCATCATCGAATTAGCAGTCCGAGCCTCCGAGTGCCAACCGGCCCCGGTGGCAGGCCGCCCAGACACCACATCGCAACATCGGCGCCCCCCGGCGCCGCCGGGAGGACACGTGCCCACCTACCAGTACGCCTGCACCGAGTGCGATCACCGCTTCGACGCCGTGCAGGCCTTCACCGACCCCTCGTTGACCGTGTGCCCCGAGTGCTCCGGGCACCTGCGCAAGGTGTACGGATCGGTCGGCGTGGTGTTCAAGGGCAGTGGCTTCTACCGGACCGACTCCCGGTCGGACTCGCGTTCCGGCTCGTCGCAGAACGGCAAGGCCAAGACCGAGACGAAGTCGGAGTCGAAGACCGAGAGCAAGAGCGAGAGCAAGGCCTCCACCAACGGTTCCGCCGGGAGCTCCGGATCGGCGGCGACGGCGGCGTCGTCGAGCAGTTCCTCCTCCTCGTCGTCCTCCTCGTCCAGGGCCGCGGCCAGCTGATCTCGGGCACACTGGGGCGATGACGCGCCGCCCCGGTTCCGGTCGGTCCCGGGTCGCGTTCGGCCTGGCCGCGTTGGTGGCGGTGACGGTGACCGCGTGCACCGGCACCCCCGGTGAATCGCCCACCTCCTCGATGACCGGCACCGGCCCGCTACCCGCGTCCTCGTCGTCCGCATCCTCGGTGTCCGCACCATCGGAGCCCTCGTCGGCTTCGTCAGAACCCTCATCATCGTCAGCGGCGCCAGCATCGTCGTCCGCGTCGACCGTGTCGCCGTCGGTGACCGCGTCGGCGTCGGCGGGCGGGTCATCGTCGTCCGCGCCGGCATCCACTCCGACGTCACCATCGTCCGTGTCACCGGCGCCCGCCGGCCCGATCACCGACGTGACCGTCACCGGCACCATCGCCAGCGGACTGACCACACCCTGGGGTCTGGCCTTCCTGCCCGACGGGACGGCGCTGGTGTCGGAACGGGACACCGGCACGGTGCTGGCGATCGCGCCGGACGCCGGGCACACCGTCAGCACCGTCGGCACGGTGAACGGCGTGGCCCCTGGCGGCGAGGGCGGCCTGCTCGGGCTGGCGGTGGATCCCATGCTGGGCGCCGGCCTGAAGGTGTTCGCCTACTACACCGCGGCCGACGACAACCGGGTGGCGGTCCTGGAACTGGGCGGCGATCCGCTGCAGATCACCAGCCAGCAGGCCATTCTGACCGGCATCCCGAAGGCCGGCGTGCACAACGGCGGCCGGCTGGCGATCGGGCCGGACGGCAATCTGTACATCGGCACCGGCGACGCCACCGACTCCGACGGCGCCCAACGGCTGGACTACCTGGGCGGCAAGATCCTGCGCATCACCCCGGACGGCGATCCGGCGCCGGGCAATCCGTTCCCGGACGCGCCGTTGGTGTACAGCTACGGGCACCGCAACGTGCAGGGCCTGGCCTTCGATGCGCAGGGCCGGTTGTGGGCCGACGAGTTCGGGGCCAGCAGCTACGACGAGCTCAACCTGATCCGCCCGGGCGGCAACTACGGCTGGCCGGTGGTGGAGGGCCCCTCCGACGACTCCCGGTTCGTGGCGCCGTATCGCTACTGGCCCACCTCCGACGCATCGCCGAGCGGCCTGGCCATCGTGGGCGACACCGCGTTCATGGCCGCGCTGCGCGGCGAGCGGCTCTGGCTGATCGCGCTGTCCGGAACCGCCGGCGCCGCGGAACCAGTGGCCCGGCTGGCCGGCGAGTACGGGCGCCTGCGCACCGTGGTGCCGGCCCCGGACGGCACCCTGTGGCTGGCCACGTCCAATACGGACGGGCGAGGCGACCCGGCTTCGGACGACGACCGCATCCTGCAGCTCCGAACGGGCTGACCCACGACGGTCCGGACCGGCGGCTGTCCCCCTGTCCGGTTTCCATCCACAGGGCGACCGCGCCGGGCGGTCGGGCGGAGCACTTGCGCCTACCGTGCGGGCATGCAGAGCCCGCCGCCGGACACCCGCGGCCTGCAACGGCGGCTGCCGGACCGGGTGATGGTGGCTCTCGGCCGGCACCGGATGGGCGGCCGGCG
>DASSTH010000015.1:0-2853 GCA_035708025.1 Nakamurella sp.
CCGGAGGTCGCGGAATCGTACTTTGATGCTGTCTACGGGCGGATACCTGCCGGCGTGCGGACGCTGGTGGCCGCGGGGCACCGGGACGGGCTGATCCAGCCGGTCGGGGGATACCGGTTCACGCTGCAGGGGCTGCCGCCCGGCAAGGGGCCCTACGCATGGGTCAGTCGTAACCAGCAGACGCAGGTACCGGCCATCAACTGGGAGTACCTGATCCAGGCCGCCGAGTACGCCCGGGTCTATGGGGCGCTATCGGCCAAGGGCTACCGCGTCGCAGTCGAAGACCGGCTGATGGACGTCACGGTCTCCGACCCAGACGGGGCCCTGCGCTGGTACATCGAGGTCAAAGAACGGGCGATCGACGTTCCCGGCCTGGTCGACCGGATCGGCGCCTACGGCCGCGACGGCGTCGACGTGAACGCGCCCGACCGTGGCAACGATGCGCTGCGCAAAGCCAAATATCTGGTCTGGTACCGACCTCTCTATTTCTCCGTCAGCGCGATCGGACTCCGGCGCGACTTCCAGGTCGTCTACGCGGCCGGGGAGCGGTTTGTTTTGGTTGATGACATGATTCCGCTGGGCTGACCTGGGGTGGGGGCCCGCGCTTGGCGCATCTGCGGTGGGGTGTTCTTCTGTGCGGCTTGATCCGGCCATCGGGGGTGGGGGACAGCGTGCGGTGAGCGTGGTTGTCTACGACTATCCCGGCAGTCGGGCGGGGCCCATCACAGCCTTGGGGAGTGACGTGGACGCGACCGAATCTCGGATGGCGGCGACCTCGGTGGAGGCGGACGCCGCTCAGCGGACCGCCAGGATCGCCGGTGTCTGGTTCATCCTCACCTTCGTCTTCTCGATTCCGGCGGTGTTGCTGTACGACCCGGTCCTCAACGACGCGAAATACATCCTGGGAACGGGCGCGGACGCACAGGTGCGGATGGGAGCTCTGCTTGAGATTCTGACCGCCGTTGCGAACATCGCCACTGCGGTCGTGCTGTTCCCGATCCTGAAACGGCAGAGCGAGAGCATCGCCCTGGGTTACGTCGGCCTGCGGATCGTGGAATCGACCGTCATCGTGATGGGGATTGCCAGCGTGCTCGCCGTGGTGGCGTTGCGGCAGGATGCGGCGGGCGGCGCCGATGCCGTTGGGATCGGCCAGTCACTGGTGGCGTTCAAGGATCAGACGTTCCTGCTCGGTCCTGCCTTCTGCGCGGGCTTGGGCAACGGGCTGCTGCTGGGCTATCTGATGTACCGGTCGGGCCTGGTGCCGCGCCCCATGGCCCTCATCGGGCTCGTTGGAGGGCCCATCGCGTGCGCCACCGCGACCGCTGTTCTCTTCGGCGCCTACGAGCAGCAGTCCCCGGTGAATTTCCTGTTCACGGCGCCAGAGATCGTCTGGGAAGCGTCGCTGGGCATCTGGCTCCTCGCCAAGGGCTTCCGTCCCGTCGCCCTCATCACAGGAGCGGCCGGTGAGACCGCGCAGGCCCCGGACACGGTGTGACGGGCGGTCACTGTCCGCGTTGAATGCTTAGCGTTGGTCGTCGGTCCGGTGGCGGGTTCGTCGGGAAGGGGCGCTTTCGGCTCGATGTACGTTCTCATTATCGATAATGATAAGGTGAGGGTGTGAGCATATCCAAGGAGCGCTGGGCGGATCTGGCGCTGCATCCGGTGCGGATCCGGATCCTGCGGTCGGTCGCCGGTGGGCGCCGCACCGCGCGCGACGTCGCGAACCTGCTGCCGGACGTCCCGCAGGCGACGCTGTACCGGCACCTGGCCGCCCTGGTCAAGGGCGGTCTGCTGGACGTGGTGGAGGAGCGCAAGGTCGGCGGCGCGGCCGAGCGCGTCTTCGCCCTGCCCCCGGGCGGCGCGACGCTCGAAGAGGACGCGCTGGCCGCGGCGACGCCCGGCGACCACGAGCGCTACTTCACCGTGTTCGTCTCCAGCCTGCTCGCCGAGTTCGCCCGCTATCTGGCCCGCGAGCGGGTCGACCTGGTCGCGGACGGGGTCGGCTACCAGCAGGTGGTGCTGCACCTGGACGACGCCGAGTTCGCCAAGTTCGCCCGCGGCTTCGGCGAACTCGTCCAGCCGCTGCTCGGCAACGAGCCGCGAGAGGGACGGGTGCCGCGGCTGCTCGCGACCGTGCTCATGCCCCTGGACTCGACACCGAACGACAGCGCCGGCCCCTGAAACGGCCGGCCGTAGAGAAAGGCCATGCCATGGCGGAAGTGACGATCGCCGAGAACAGCGTCGACATCGAGTTCGGCGCCTGGGAGCGGATCTGGACGGGGCGCGGGCGGGTGACCGTCCCGCTCGCCGCCATCACCCGGGTCACTCGCGTCGACGCGCCGCTGCGGGCGGCGCGCGGGTCCCGTCGCGGGCTGGCCGTCGCGGGCTTCGCCAAGATCGGTGTCTGGGGACTGCTGCGCGGCCCGCGGCTGCTCGTCTCGGCGCGCCGCGGACGCCCCGGCCTGCACCTCACCCTGAACCGCGCGATCAGCGGGGACGAGTTCGACGGCATCGTGCTGTCCCACCCGGACGCGTCCCGGCTCGCCGGCCGCATCCGCGCCGCCACCGGGGTGCGGACGTGACGGGCGGGCTCCGCGTCGAGGTCGCCGGCCTGACCAAGCGGTTCGGCGATGTCACCGCCGTGGACGGGGTCGGCTTCACCGTCGAGCCCGGCCGGATCACCGGGTTCCTCGGCCCGAACGGCGCAGGGAAGACCACGACCATGCGCATGATGGTCGACCACGTCGCCCCCACGTCCGGCTCGGTGACCATCGGCGGCAGGCGCTACCGGGACCTTCCGCGTCCCACGTCGACGGTCGGCGCCGCGTTCGGCGCGGGCTCGTCCCATCCCGG
>DASSTH010000016.1:0-16455 GCA_035708025.1 Nakamurella sp.
ACCAGGTGCGGCAGCGGCGATCCGTGTCCGGTGGACTCCTTGGCGTCGTCCCGGTCCAGCAACAGGATCCGGCCGTGCCAGGGCGCCAGGGCTCGCACCAGATGACGGGCGGTCGGCCCGTCGTGGGTGATGATCGACGCCACCAGGGAGCCCCGGCCGCGGGCGGCCAGGTCGGCCGCATGGTCCAGGTCGCGGTAGCCGATCACGGTGGACACCGGGCCGAACGCCTCCACCCGGTGCGGCGCGGTGGAGTCAGCGGGCGAGCGGATCAGTAGTGGGGGCAGGAAGGCGCCGGTGCGCGGATCCGCGCCCTGCACCGGGAAGTCGTGCGGGTCGCCGACCACCAGTTCGCCGCCGTCGGCCAGCAGTTCGTCCAATCGGGCGAGCACCTCGTCGCGCTGGCCGGTGGACACCAGGGCTCCCATGGTCACCCCGTCCGCCTGCGGCGCCCCGACCGTTACCCGGGACGCGATCCGGTTCCGCACCGCCGCGATCACGTCCTCCTGCAGCGCCTCGGGAACCAGCGCGCGGCGGATCGCGGTGCACTTCTGCCCGGCCTTGGCGGTCATCTCCACCACCAGGCCCTTGACGAACAGGTCGAACTCGGGGGTGCCCGGGGTGGCGTCCCGACCCAGGATGGAGCAGTTCAGCGAATCCTGCTCGGCGGTGAACCGGGTGCCCCGCTCGATCACCGCGGGATCGGTCCGCAGCCGCTGCGCGGTGGACGCCGACCCGGTGAACGCCACCAGGTCCCGCTCGTCCAGGTGGTCCAGAATGCCGCGCGCACCGCCGGTGAGCAATTGCAGCGTGCCGGGTGGCAGGATGCCCGAGTCGATGATCGCCCGCACCGCCGCCTCGGCCAGGAACGCGCTGGGGGAGGCGGGTTTCGCGATCGTGGGGACACCCGCCAGGAAGGCCGGCGCGAACTTCTCGAGCATGCCCCAGACCGGAAAATTGAAGGCGTTGATCTGCACCGCGACGCCCGGGATGGAGGTGTAGAGGTGCTGGCCGACGAACGTTCCGGCACGGCCCAGTGGCTCGGCGGGGCCGTCCAGGTACACGGTGTCGTTCGGCAGGTCGCGCCGGCCCTTGGACGCGTAGGTGAACAGCACCCCGATGCCGCCGTCGATGTCGATCCACGAGTCGGCGTGCGTGGCTCCGGTCCGGTAGGACAGCGGATACAGCGACTCCTTCACCGAGTTCAGGTGGGCGGCAAGGGCCTTGAGGATCAGGGCCCGCTGGTGGAAGGTGAGGCCGGCCAGCGCGGCGTGTCCGACGCTGCGGGCGTGGTCCACCATGCCGGCGACATCCAGTTCGCCGTCGAAGACCGCCGCCACCGGATCACCGGTCGCCGCGTCCAGCAGCTCGGTGGCCCGGCCGCCGGGCGTCACCCAGCGGTCGGCCAGGTAGCTGCCCAGCGCTGCCGTCATGACCGCCCTCCCGTCATCGACCGTCCGTGGTCCAGTCGTAGAAGCCCCGGCCGCTCTTGCGTCCCACGTCACCCCTGGCCACCATGTCCCGCAGCAGCTGCGGCGGCGAAAATCGTTCGCCCAGCGTCGATGCCAGGTACTCCGCGACGCCCAGCCGCACGTCCAGGCCGACCATGTCGGTCAGCCGGAGGGGGCCCACCGGGTGCTTGTATCCCAGCGTCATGGCGGCGTCGATGTCCGCCGGTGATGCGACGCCCTGCTCGACCATCCGGATGGCCTCCAGGCCCAGCAGCACGCCGAGCCGGGAGGAGGCGAAGCCCGGGGAGTCGGTGACGGTGACGGCGGTCTTGCCCAGCGCCGCCACCCAGCGCTGCGCGGCGGTGACGGTGTCCGCGGAGGTGTGCCGGCCAACCACCACCTCCACCAGGCCGGAGGCCGGCACCGGGTTGAAGAAGTGCAGGCCGAGGAACCGCTGCGGTGACGAAACACCTTCGGCCAGACCGGTGATGGACAGCGACGAGGTGTTGCTGGCGATCACCGCCGACTCACCGACCGCCTCCGCGATCGCGTCCAGCACCCGGTGCTTGAGGTCGGGATCCTCCGGGACCGCCTCGATGGCCAGGCCGGCCCCGGCCAGCGCCGGCAGGTCGGTGGTGACGGTCAGGCCGGCCACCACCCCGGCGGCGTCGGCGGTGATGGTGCCGCGCTCCACCGACTTTCGCACGGCGTCGGTGACGGACTGCCGGGCGGCCGCGGTCCGGTCGGCGTCCGCCTCCACCAGCACCACGCGGCAGCCACGGGTCAGGAAGGCGTGCGCGATGCCCGAGCCCATCCGGCCGCCGCCCACCACGCCGACCATCTCGGGCAGTGCGCCACCGCCATCGTCCGTCACGGTGCCTGAAAGCTCGCTCGGCGCGCCGCTCACGGTGCCGGAAGGTTCGCTCGGCGCTGCACTCACGGTGTCTCCACCAGCATGGCCACCCCCTGGCCGACACCCACGCAGAGCGTGGCCAACCCGCGGCTGGCGCCCTCCCGCTCCATCCGGCCCAGCAGGGTGACCAGGATCCGGGTGCCGGAGCAGCCCAGCGGGTGGCCCAGGGCGATGGCGCCGCCGTCGTTGTTGACGATCTCCGGGTCCAGCTTCAGCCGCCGGATGCAGGCCAGCGACTGGCTGGCGAACGCCTCGTTCAACTCCACCGCCTGCAGGTCGGCCAGCGACCACCCGGCGCGAGCCAGCACCTTCTCGGTGGCGGGAACCGGTCCCAGTCCCATCACCGACGGCGCCACCCCGACGGCGGCCGAGGCGACGATCCGCGCCCGGGGCCGCAATCCCAGCCGGGACACCGCGTCCTCGGAGGCGACCAGTACCGCGGCGGCCCCGTCGTTCAGCGAGGATGCGTTGCCGGCGGTGACGATCCCGCCGGGCTTGACCACCGGCTTCAGCCTGGCCAGCTTCTCGGCGTCGGTGTCCCGGCGCGGTCCCTCGTCGGTATCCACGTCACCGGTCCTGGTGGGCACCGGGACGATCTCGTCGGCGAAGCGGCCGGCGTCGATGGCCGCGATGGCCCGCTGGTGCGAGCGCAACGCGAAGGCATCTGCGTCCTGCCGCGAGATGGCGTCGATCTCGGCGACCTTCTCGGCGGTCTGCGGCATGGAGAAGGTGGCCTCGCCGCCGTCCATGGCGTCGAAGCCCGGGTTGGCGAAGCGCCAGCCGATGGACGTGTCGAACACCGGTCCGGGCTTGCCGAACGCCTTCTCCGGCTTGGCCATCACCCAGGGGGCCCGGGTCATCGATTCCACGCCGCCGGCCAGCACCAGATCGGCATCGCCGGCCCGCACCATGGCGGCGGCGGTGGCGACCGCGGTCAGGCCCGAGGCGCACAACCGGTTGACCGTGACCCCGGGCACGGTGTCCGGCAGTCCGGCCAGCAGGGACGCCATCCGGGCGACGTTGCGGTTGTCCTCGCCGGCCTGGTTGGCCGCGCCGAACACCACCTCGTCCAGTTGCCCGGGATCGTCCAGCCCGGCCCGGTCGACCACCGCGCGCATCACCAGCGCGGCCAGGTCGTCCGGACGGGAGCCGGCCAGCACCCCGCTGTATCGGCCGATCGGCGTGCGCGCCCCGCCGACCACGAACGCCTGTGCCACCGTGCCTCCCTCTGCTGCCCCGGTGAGCCGGCCCCGCCGATGTCGCCGGCATGGTGGTGGGCGGGCTCGACCTGAACATTACCGACCGGCGGTTCGGTAACGCACCGGCCGCTTCGGTGACGGGCGGATCGCTGGTTTGCGAGGTTCCGAGTGGGGGGAATCTGCCGTCGTGTCCGCGGCCGACAGGGCCGCGGCCCGACCCTGGGAAGAGAGTCATGACGATCGCAGCAGCGCTGGTACTGATCGCCATCGGTGCGATCCTCAAGTGGGCCATCACGGCGGACGTGAACGGCGTCAATCTGGACATGATCGGGGTCATCCTGATGGTGGTGGGCGCCATCGGGTTCGTCATCGCGCTGGTCATGCTGTTCGCCCGCCGCCGCACCGATGTGGTGTCCCGTGTGGACGACCCCATGGGTCCGCGCGCCGCCCGCACCACCTACGTCACGCCCGCGGATCCGGACGACCCGCGGATCTGATTTCCGCTTCGCGGCACCGCAGCACCGCACCCGGCCCGGCCGTCCCGAATCGTGGCGGCCCGGCCGGGTGCTGCATGCGTCGGGCCGCTTCCTCGCCGAGTCTTCGCCGGGCGGAGAGGATTTTCCGCACCGGATCGGCGGAGGGCGTGCGTGCACCCGGGCACAGCCGAGACGGGGCAGCGGCCCGGCGGCGGACCCCCGCCGCTAGGACAGATCCAGTTGTGCGGCCAGCGCGGGCGGCGCGACCGCGAGCCAGGCATCGGTGATGGCCTCGCGCAGATCGTCCTCGTTCACTTCGGACAGCTGGATCAGCAGGGCCGGGTAGCCGTTGAAGTGGGCGATGGTGAAGAACCCGGGGCGGGCCTCCGCCAGAACCGCCTCCTTCTCGGCCAGATCGGCGGTGCGCACGGCCAGAATCGGGCCCTGCGGCACCGGCTGCTCTCCGAACCGCCTGATGTCCGCCTTGCTGAACTGCCGCTCCCAGGTGAACCCCTTGCCGCCGACCATCCAGGTCCGGTGGCGGAACGAGGTGCCCTCGGTGACCGCCGGCAGGCCGGTCGCCAGCCGCTCCGCATCCTCCATGGTCGCCATGGCGCACGATACCGCCGGACGACCACTTCCGACCCGCCCAGAAGAAGCGCCAATCCTGCACATGCGTAGCCCGACCACTTTGATGTTTCGAGACATCACGCGGCGCGCCCGGAAGGATTCGAACCTTCGACCTGAGGATTAGAAGTCCCCTGCTCTATCCAGCTGAGCTACGAGCGCCCGGCACCGGGTGAGTCGGTGCAGTGCAGAGCGTAGACCGAAGGATGCGCGGGCCGGTGTGATCCGTACCGGGCGAAGCGGCGCAATCCGCGCGCCGACGTACTCTCGATGTCGTGCCGGACCAGCAGGAAGTCACCCGGGAGCCGCTCGCCCCGGGCGACGTCTCGGGCATCCCGGCGCCGGCGGACGTCGCGGTCCACGCCGAGCCCGCTGAGCCCATTCCCGCCGCATCCGACAGCACCGGTCCGTCCCGCCGCTGGCAGGTCGGCATGGTCAGCGTCGCCATCGCGTTGATCACCGGATGCGTGGCCGCCGCCCTCTCGGCGATCGTGCCGGCCCGCAACCTGATCCCCGGGCTGCCGGACGCCGGGCAGCTGACCACGCTGACGCTGCCGGCGGTCAAGGGCATCTTCGACCTGATGGCGGCACTGACCATCGGCTGGTTGCTGGCCGCCGCCGCGCTCGCGCCGCCACAGCGCTCGGGCATCTTCGACGTCGCCGGGTACCGGGCGATGCGGGCCGCCTCGCTGGCCGCGATGGTGTGGGCGGCGGCCGGGCTCGCCCTGGTGCCGCTGACCCTGTCCGACACCCAGGGCCGGCCGCTGTCACAGTCCCTGGGGGCCGACGCCGTCCTCACCGCGCTGGGGATCCTGGACAACATGCGCGCCCCGGCGATCGCGGCCGTGGTCGCCATCATCATCGCCATCGCCGCGCGCTCGGTACTGCGCCCGGTCTGGGCGTTCGTGTTGCTCGGCCTGGCGCTGGCCGCCCTGGTCCCGGTGGCGCTGGCCGGGCACGCCGCGCAGTCCGGCGACCACGACCTCGCCACCGACAGCATGCTGTACCACTTGGGCGGGGTCACCCTGTGGGTCGGCGGGCTGGTGGCCTTCCTCGGCCTGGCGCGGCAGCGGGCCCGCGGCCTGCCGGTGATCGCCCGCCGGTACTCCGCGCTGGCCCTGGTCGCCTTCATCGCGGTCGCCGCGTCCGGGGTGATCAACGCCTGGATCCGCATCCCGTACCTGTCCGATCTGTGGACCACCGACTACGGCCGGATGGTGCTGGCCAAGTCGGCATTGCTGATCTGCCTGGGCGGCATCGGGTTCCTGCACCGCCGCCGCACGCTGCCGTCGATCACCGACCAGGGTGACGCCCGCCCGCTGATCCGGCTCGCGGTCGTCGAGGTGGCCATCATGGCGGTGACCGTCGGCGTCGCCGCCGCGCTGGGCCGCACCGCCACGCCGCCGCCCTCCGGCGCGGCGCCGTCGGACATCGCGCTGGTGCTGGGTTTCGACCTGCCCGGCCCGCCGAGCATCGGCAACCTGCTGCTGTTCTGGCGCTTCGACCTGGTCGCCGGAACCGGATCGCTGGTGGCCGCGGCGCTGTACCTGGTGGGGGTGGCCCGGCTGCGCCGGCGTGGCGACCCCTGGCCGGCCGGGCGCACGCTGGCCTGGCTGCTGGGCTGCCTGACCGTCCTGCTCGCGACATCCTCCGGGGTGGGTGCCTACGCGCAGGCCGAGTTCAGCATGCACATGATCATGCACATGTTGCTGGCGATGCTGGCACCGATCCTGCTGGTGCTCGGTGGTCCGGTGACGCTGATCCTGCGGGCGCTCCCCGCCGCCGGGAAGGGCCGGCCGCCGGGGTTCCGGGAGGCGGTGGTGGGGCTGGTGCACTCCCGGCTGACCCGGTTCCTGACCCACCCGCTAGTGGTTCTGCCGCTGTTCATCGCGAGCTTCTACGTGCTGTACTTCACCGGCCTGTTCCAGACCATGATCTCCAGCCACCTCGGTCACCTGCTGATGACCGTTCACTTCCTGGTGGTCGGTTATCTGTACTACTGGGTCATCATCGGGGTGGACCCGGCGCCGCGGCGGCTGTCCGCACCGATCAAGCTCGCCGTGCTGCTGGCGGCCATGCCGTTCCACGCGTTCTTCGGGCTGGCGCTGATGAGTTCGCACCAGTTGATCGGCGCCGACTTCTACCAGCGGCTGGCGCTGCCCTGGATCGGCGACCTGCTGTCCGATCAACGACTCGGCGGCGGGATCGGCTGGGGTTTCACCGAGATCCCGCTGCTGGTGGTGCTGATCGCCCTGATGGCGCAATGGGCGCGCAGCGACGACCGGCAGTCCCGGCGGGACGACCGCCGCGCGGAGGCCGACGACGAGGCAGACCTACGGGCGTACAACGCGATGCTCGCGGCGATGGCCGAACACGACGGGTCGCGGCGGGACTAGCGCGCGGCCCCTGGCCCGCCGGCGCAGCCGTCGCCGTCGGCATCGCGGCCCGAATCCGGGCGCCGCGGCGTGCCGGTTGTCCCCCTGTCCGATTTCCATCCACATTCCCCGGCCGTGCGTTGCCGGGTATCCGGCGCACGCGGAGGGTGGCGGGCGACAACGGCACGGGGGCTGCCAGCTCCCGGGGGAGGGGAATCATGCTCGACACATCGACGGTGACGATCGCCGGCAACGTGGTGGCCGATCCGCGGATCAGCGGCCAGCCGGACAACCCGGACCGGGTGAACTTCCGGGTGGTGGCGAACCGGCGGCGTCGCGACCCGGAGAGCGGCGCCTGGGTGGACGCCGGCGAGTTCGGGGTGAACGTGGTCTGCTGGCGTGCCCTCGCACGCGGTGCCGGGCGCAGCCTGCGGCGCGGCGACCCGGTGCTGGTGATCGGCCGGATTGCCGAGCGGGAGTACCAGGGGGAGGACGGCAACCGCCGGTGGTTCACCGAGGTGACCGCCGACTTCATCGGGCACGACCTGAGCAAGGGCACCGCGCAGTTCTACCGATTCAGCAGGCTGGACCGGGTGGCCGGCACCGACCAGCCCTCCGACGGCGCACCGGCCACCGACGCGGGCGCGGACCCGGCAGAGCAGGCGGGCGCCGGTGACGGAATGCCCGCGCCCGACGGCTTCGACGACGAACCCACCGATTCCGCCTTCAGCCTGGCCTGACGCGGCCGTGCGCGGTACCGGCGCCGATTGGGGCAGACTGGTAGCCGGAGAACCCCCGGCCGGCACCCACCGGCCGGGGGTCACACGCGCGAGAAGGCTGCGAGAGGGAGCACGTGCCCGAGTTCATCTACACCATGAAGAAGGCCCGCAAGGCCGTCGGCGACAAGGTCATCCTGGACGACGTCACGATGATGTTCTACCCCGGCGCCAAGATCGGCGTGGTGGGCCCGAACGGCGCCGGGAAGTCCACCATCCTGAAGATCATGGCCGGGCTGGACACCCCGTCGAACGGCGAGGCCTACCTCACGCCCGGCTACTCGGTGGGGATCCTGCAGCAGGAACCGGAGCTGGAGGAGGAGAAGACCGTCCTGGAGAACATCCAGGGCGCCTACGGCGAGCTGTACGCCAAGCTGGAGCGGTTCAACCAGATCGCCGAGCAGATGGCCATCGACTACACCGACGACCTGATGGAGGAGATGGGCCGGCTCCAGGAGGAGTTGGACCACGCCAACGCCTGGGACCTGGACTCCCAACTCGAGCAGGCCATGGACGCGCTGCGCTGCCCGCCGGGGGACGTGCCGGTGTCCGTGCTGTCCGGGGGCGAGCGCCGCCGGGTCGCGCTGTGCCGGCTGCTGCTGTCCGCCCCCGACCTGCTGCTGCTGGATGAGCCCACCAACCACCTGGACGCCGAGTCGGTGCAGTGGCTGGAGCAGTTCCTGGCCTCCTACGAGGGCGCCGTGCTGGCCGTCACCCACGACCGGTACTTCCTGGACAACGTCGCGCGGTGGATCGCCGAGGTGGACCGCGGCCGGCTGATCCCCTACGAGGGCAACTACTCGACCTACCTGGAGAAGAAGGCCGAGCGGATGGAGGTGCAGGGCCGCAAGGACGCCAAGCTGGCCAAGCGCCTGCAGGCCGAACTGGCCTGGGTGCGCTCCGGCGCCAAGGCGCGGCAGGCCAAGTCCAAGGCACGGTTGGCGCGCTACGAGGAGATGGCCGCGGAGGCGGAACGCACCCGCAAGCTGGACTTCGAGGAGATCCAGATCCCGCCCGGTCCGCGACTGGGTTCCCTGGTGGTCGAGGTGGACGGCCTGCGCAAGGGCTTCGGCGACCGGTTGCTGATCGAGGACCTGTCGTTCACCTTGCCGCGCAACGGGATCGTCGGTGTGATCGGACCGAACGGGGTCGGCAAGACGACGCTGTTCAAGACCATCGTCGGGCTGGAGGAGCCGGACGCCGGCATCGTGCGGATCGGCGACACCGTCAAGCTGGCCTACGTCGACCAGAACCGGGCGGGCATCGACCCGAACAAGAACGTCTGGGAGGTGGTGTCCGACGGGCTGGATCACATCAAGGTCGGCAACGTCGAGATGCCGTCCCGCGCTTACGTTTCCGCCTTCGGGTTCAAGGGACCGGACCAGCAGAAGCCGGCCGGGGTGCTCTCCGGCGGGGAGCGCAACCGGCTCAACCTGGCACTGACCCTGAAGGTGGGCGGCAACCTCATCCTGCTGGACGAGCCCACCAACGACCTGGACGTGGAGACCCTCGGCTCGTTGGAGAACGCGCTGGAACAGTTCCCCGGATGCGCGGTGGTGATCTCCCACGACCGGTGGTTCCTGGACCGCACCTGCACGCACATCCTGGCCTGGGAGGGCACGGACGAGGACCCGGCCCGCTGGTTCTTCTTCAACGGCAACTTCTCCGACTACGAGAAGAACAAGATCGAGCGGCTGGGCATCGACGCCGCCCGCCCGCACCGGGTGGCGTACCGCAAGCTGACCAGGGACTGACCCTTACCCGGGCGCACCTGGCGATCGGGATCCGCGGCGTGCGGACACCGACGGGACCCGGTCCGCGACGGTGACGGGCGACGACGGTGACGGGCGACGCCGGTGACGAGGCGACGACGGTGACGAGGCCATGACCGTGACCGACGCGACGACGGTGACGCGGCGACGCCGGTGACGAGGCGACGACGGTGACGAGGTGACAACGGTGACGAGACCACGATCGTGACCGACGCGACGCCCGGACTGCGCGTGCCGCGGGACGCCCGCGGCTAAGCTCGGATGCCGGGGAGGCGCAACGGAGCGCCACCCGGCAGGGAGACGCGTGCCATGACGAGGACCACGACACCCGACGCGCCGTCCGCCGCGCGGCCCGCCCCGAAGGGCGCCATCGCCGCAGCCGCCGCGGCCCGGCCCGACCTGGCGCCCCTGATCAACGGATACTTCCGGCACGTCGCACCCGAGGACCAGCCCGACAACGCCGACGACATCCTCGCCATCGTCTCGGGGCACAGCCGCCTGGGCTCCCGCCGGCAGCCCGGCCAGGTGCTCATCCGCTCGCACAATCCGCCACCCGGGGGCGACGGGTGGTCGGGCACCTCCACGGTGGTCGACATCGTCAACGATGACATGCCGTACCTGGTCGACTCCGTCGTGGCCGAACTGACCGCCGCCGGCATCACCGTGCACCGCGTCCTGCACCCCATCCTGTGCGTCCGCCGGGACGCCGACGGCGCCCTGCTGGAGGTCACCGGCGAGTCCCGGTGGGAGGCCGACCCGGCCGGCACCATGCGGGAATCCTGGATGCACCTGCTGATCGACCGGCTCACCGACGCCTCCCGGGTGGAGGACGTGGAGGCCGATCTGCACGCCGCGCTGGCCGACGTGCGCTGGGTCGTCACCGACACCCCCGCCATGACCGCCCTCGCCCGGCAGGCGGCGGCGGAGCTGCGGGCCGGCGACCCGGTGCCGCCCGGCACTCCCCAGGCGGCCGACACGGCCGAGGCGGCCGACCTGCTGGACTGGATGGCCAGCGGCAACGTCACCTTCGTCGGCTACCGTCGGGAGCGTCCCACGGACGGCGGGACCGACTCCGGCGCAACGGGACTCGGCCTGCTGCGGCCGGAGACCGCGGCCGACATCGAGCCGGTCATCGGCGCCGGGGCCGAACCGGACGTCCCACTGGCCATCGGCCAGTTCTGGCTGGCCACGCCGGTCAGCCGAGACACCCCGACCCTGTCGGTGACGGTGTCCACCGGGGTGCCCCGGTCCGACGGGCACGGCCGGCACCGCTTCCTGGTGAACCTCACCCCACAGGCCCGCAACAGCGACGTGGCCGCCATCCCGGTGCTGCGCACCACGATGCGGACCGTGCTGTCGCAACTGGGAGCCACCCCCGACTCGTACTCCGGCCAGCGGGCCATCGAGGTGCTGTCCACCTATCCCCGGGCGGAGCTGTTCTGGGCGGACCGGGCTCAGGTCGCCGAGGTGGTCGCCGGTCAGTTGCAGCTGTCCAGCCGCCGCCGGCTGCGGGTGTTCCTGCAGCCCGATCCGCGCGGCAGGTTCATCTCGGCCCTGGTCTTCCTGCCCCGCGACCGCTACACCACGGCGCGCCGGCTGGCCATGCAGCAGACGCTGCTGGACGCGCTGGGCGGCGAGGACATCCGGTACACCGCCCGGATCGGCGACTCGCTGATGGCGGCGGTGCACTTCACCGTCACCACCGATCCGGAGCACCGGGTCGAGGTGAGCCTGGCGGAACTCACCCGGCAACTGCGCGAGACCGTCCGCAGCTGGGAGGACCGGCTGGTGTCCGCCGTGGTGGGCGGCGACGAGGATCTGGACACCGCGGGCGCGCTGTCCCGGTACGCCGACGCATTCGACGAGGCCTACAAGGAGGACTACACCGTCGCCGACGCGGTGGAGGACCTCAAACGGCTGGACCAGCTGACCGGCCCGGACGACCTGGCGTTGTCGATACTGCCGCCGCCGGACGGGTCACCGGGGGACCGGCGGCTCAAGCTGTACGTCGCGGGAGCCGCGGTGTCGCTGTCCCGCGCCATGCCGGTGCTGCAGCAGATGGGCGTGGAGGTGATCGACGAGCGGCCCTACGAGGTGCGGCGCAGCGACGGAACCCCCTCGCACATCTACGACTTCGGCCTGGCCCTGGGCCGTCGCCAACTGCCGGCCGACGCCGCCGCGCTCACCGACGTCAAGCGCCGGTTCGCCGAGGCCTTCATCGCCGCCTGGCGTGGAAGGACCGAAGTCGACGGCTTCAACGCGCTGGTGCTGGCGGCCGGCCTGGACTGGCGGGCGATCGCCGTGTTGCGGGCCTACGCCAAGTACCTGCGCCAGATCGGCTCGCCCTACACCCAGGGCTACATCGAGCAGGTGCTCAGCGGCAATCCGCAGATCACCGCCGACCTTGCCGCGCTGTTCGCCGCGCGGTTCGACCCGGACGTGCCGTCGGACGACCGCATGGCGCGGTGCGATGCGCTGACCGGCCGCATCACCACGGCGTTGGACGCGGTGAGCAGCCTGGACGCGGACCGCATCCTGCGCACCTACGTCCATCTGATCAACGCGACCGACCGCAGCAACGCCTTCCGCGCCGACCCGGACGGGACGCTGCGCGACTGCCTGGCCTTCAAGCTGGACCCGCACCGGGTGCCCGGCGTGCCCAAACCGGTTCCGGCACACGAGATCTGGGTGTACTCCCCGCGGGTGGAAGGAGTGCACCTGCGGTTCGGCGCGGTCGCCCGCGGCGGGCTGCGGTGGTCCGACCGCCCGGAGGACTTCCGCACCGAGGTGCTGGGTCTGGTCAAGGCGCAGGAGGTGAAGAACGCCGTCATCGTGCCCGTCGGGGCCAAGGGCGGGTTCGTGGTGAAGCAGCCGCCCGTTCCCAGCGGCGACCCGGCCGCGGACCGGGACGCGCTGCAGGCCGAGGGCGTGGCGTGCTACCGCACCTTCATCTCCTGCCTGCTGGACATCACCGATAACCGCGTCTCCGGCGCCGTGCTGCCGCCGGAGGGCGTGGTGCGGCACGACGGCGACGACCCCTACCTGGTGGTGGCGGCGGACAAGGGCACCGCCAAGTTCTCCGACATCGCCAACGCCGTCGCGCTGGAGTACAGGTTCTGGCTCGGCGACGCGTTCGCCTCCGGCGGCAGCGCGGGCTACGACCACAAGGGCATGGGGATCACCGCCCGCGGAGCGTGGGAATCGGTCAAGCACCACTTCCGCGAAATGGGAGTGGACACCCAGCGGCAGGACTTCACCTGTGTGGGCATCGGCGACATGTCCGGGGACGTGTTCGGCAACGGCATGATGCTGTCCGAGCACATCCGGCTGGTGGCGGCGTTCGACCACCGGCACGTCTTCGTCGACCCGGACCCGGACCCGGCGGCCGGCTTCCGGGAGCGGCGCCGGCTGTTCGAGTTGCCGAGATCCTCCTGGGCCGACTACGACGGCGCCCTGATCTCCGAGGGCGGCGGGGTGTGGCCGCGCACCGCCAAGTCCATTCCGGTGTCCGGCCAGATGCGTGCCGCGCTTGGCCTTTCCGGGTCGGTCCAGTCGCTCTCGCCCGCGGAGTTGATCCGTGCGGTGCTGCTGGCCCCGGTCGATCTGTTGTGGAACGGCGGTATCGGCACCTACATCAAGGCCTCCACCGAGACCAACGCCCAGGTCGGCGACAAGGCCAACGATCCGGTGCGGGTGGACGCCGCAGACCTGCGGGTCAAGGTGGTCGGCGAGGGCGGCAATCTCGGAGTCACCCAACTCGGCCGGATCGAGTTCGCCCGCGCCGGCGGCAAGATCAACACCGACGCCATGGACAACTCGGCGGGGGTGGACACCTCCGACCACGAGGTGAACATCAAGATCGCGCTGCAGCCGTTGCTGGCCGGCGGCGCCCTGTCCCAGGACGGCCGCAACGAACTGCTGACGGCGATGACCGACGAGGTCGCCGAACTGGTGCTGGCGGACAACACGGCGCAGAACCGGCTGCTGGGCGTCTCCCGGGCGCATGCCGGCCCCATGCTGTCGGTGCACGCCCGGCAGATCGACGACCTGGTGCAGGCGGGCCGGCTGGACCGCGACCTGGAGTTCCTGCCGGCACCGGCCGAGATCGACGCCCGGATCGCCGCCGGCGAGGGCTTGACTTCGCCGGAGCTGTCGGTGCTGGTGGCGTACACCAAGTCGCTGCTGGCGGCCGAGATGATCGCCAGTGACCTGCCGGACGACCCGGCGTACGCCACCCGGCTGCCCGGCTACTTCCCGTCCGCCATGCGTGCGCGCTTCGCCGACGCGATCGCCGCCCACCCGCTGGCCAGGGACATCGTCACCACGATGACGGCCAACGAAGTGGTGAACCGGGCCGGGATCAGCTTTGCCTTCCGGCTGGGGGAGGAGATCGCCGCGTCCCCGACCGACGCGATCCGGGCCTACACCGTCACCAGCACCGTCTTCGACCTGCCGGCCCTGCTGACCGACATCGACGCCGCGGACCACGTCGTGCCGGCCGGCTGCCAGGACCAGCTGACCCTGCTGTTGCGCCGGCTGCTGGACCGGGCCGCCCGGTGGTTCCTGTCGCGGCGCCCGCAGCCGCTGGACGTGACGTCGGAGATCGACCGCTACGCGGGGCCGGTACGGACGATCAGCCCGCGGATGGCGGACCTGCTGCGCGGCGTGGAGCGGGACAACGTGCGCCGGGACACCGACCAGCTGCTCGGCCTGGGTGCCACCGAGGACCTCGCGGTCCGGGTCGCCTACAGCCTGTACACCTTCTCGATCCTGGACATCGCCGATGTGTCGGCCGGCTCCGGCCGGGACCTGTGGGAGGTGGCGCGGCTGTACTACGCGCTGTCCGCCCACCTGGACTTCGACCACATGCTGACCCAGGTCACCGAACTGGAACGCGGCGACCGGTGGCACGCCCTGGCCCGGCAGGCGATCCGCGACGACCTGTACCGGTCCATGTGGATGATCACCGCCGACGTGCTGTCCACCACCGACCCAGGTACGGATGCGGACGCCGCGATCGCGCAATGGGAGCAGCAGAACGCCTCCCGGCTGTCCCGGGCCAGGTCGACGCTGACCGAGATCGCCGACGCGGGAGCCGGTGATCTGGCCGCCCTGTCGGTCGCCGCGCGGGAGATCCGCACCATGATCCGGTGACCACCCCGGTGCGGCAGGATGGACCGGTGCATGCCCCCTCCACGGAACAGCGTCCGCGCGGCACCCGCTACGTCACCGAGGTGAGGGTCCGCTGGTCGGACCTGGACGCGTTCGGCCATGTGAACAATGCCCGCACGGTCACGCTGCTGGAGGAGGCCAGGGTCGACTGGCTGTTCGTGGAGGCGGCCCGGCACGGGGTGGACCGGCTGACCGAGGGCATCGTGGTGTCCCGGCTGGCCATCGACTACCGCCGGGCGATCGGCTTCGGACTGCCGGTGACGGTGTCCATGGGGATCTCCGCCCTGGCGGCCGCCTCGTTCACCATCGATTACCAGGTGCTGGTGGGCGGCGAACTCGCGGCCTCGGCCAGCACCGTGCTGGTGCCGGTGAACGCGGCGACGTTCCGGCCCAGGCGGATGGACCCCGCCGAGCGCGCCTTCCTGTCCCGCTATCTGATCGGCTGACGGTGGCACGCCTGGTACCGGCCACCGCCGACGACCGGTCGGACGCCGCCGCGTTCGCCGGCCGGGTGGCCCGCTGGGACCCCGCCCGTCCGGTCCGGCTGATGGCGGACGGCGACCGGGTGCTGCTGTGGGCCGACACCCCGTTCGACGTGCTGGCCACCCGGGCGGTGGCGGGGACGCTGCGGCCCTCCGACGTCACGGTGCGCGCGGCCGACTTGCTGGCCGGACTGGCGGTGTCGACCGCGGCCGAGGTGGACCCCGGCCGGGGCGTCGATGGCGCGTGGCGGGCCCGGCTGCCCCCCGGTTCGGGATGGACCGACGTGCAGCGGGTGCCGGCGGAGCGGATCGCCGAGCTGGTGCGGGAGGGGGCCGACCTCGCCCGCGCGGCGGGCGACGGATCGGGCGCGGCGTCGGCGGACCTGTTGGACTCACCGGCGCTCCAGGTGGCTGGCGGGACCATGCAGGTGACGGTGACGATGCGGGTGCTGTTCGCGCTGTCGGGCATGGGCTTCGCACCGGACGCGCCGCGCGAGCAGGTGCGGGTGCGGGCCACCAGGACGTGGCTGCGGCTGGACGCGCGGTTCGGCGCGGTGGTGCGGCGCCGTCAGCCGCTGCTGCCGCTCCTGGTGTAGCCGGCTTCGGGACGAGGGACCTACCCCGGGCTGTTGACCAGCGATCCGGCCGCCATCACCAGGTAGGACCACAGCTTGTCCCGCTGCGCCTGGGTCAGCGGAGCGGCCGCGATCGCCCGGTCCATGGCCGACAACCAGGCGTCGTGCTCGGTGCGCCCGATCCGGAAGGGGGTGTGCCGCATCCGCAGCCGGGGATGGCCGCGCAGCTGAGAGTAGGTGTGCGGACCGCCCCAGTACTGCTCCAGGAACATCAGCAGCCGCCACCGGGCCGGCCCGAGATCCTCTTCGGGATACAGCGGGCGCAGCACCGGATCGGTCGCGACGATCTCGTAGAACCGGTCGACGATGCCCTGGAAGACGGGATGGCCGCCGACCTCGTCGAAGAAGGATGCCGGGGCGCTCACCGGTCCATTGTGCGGGGTCGTCACCGTCTGCCCGGCTCACCATCCGACCGGCCGGACTGCGGCTGGTCACCGCCATGGTTGTCCGGGTGGCCGCCAGCGTCCGCGGCGGCCTGCCCGGTCGTCCCGTCACCGCCGGGATGGTCCGACCCGGCGGCCGGTGACGCTCCCGGACCGGCTGAAGCGGGAGGTACCACGGGCGAGAGCTGCGACCCCTG
>DASSTH010000017.1:0-3648 GCA_035708025.1 Nakamurella sp.
CCCCGTGAGCCTGGTCGACGTCACCGCCCGGATCCACCAGATCCAGGGCCAGCTCGCCGCGCTGACCGGCACCGGACCCGCCCCGGCGCCGGCGCAGGACAGCGCATTCGCGCAGGCCCTCGCGCAGGCCAGCGCCGCGCCGGTCGGCCCGACGACCGCCACGGTGGGCTCGCTCCAGACGAGCGCGGTGGGTGGTGGCGCGGTGGACGGCGCGGCGGTGGTCGCGCAGGCCCGCCGGTACCTCGGCGTGCCCTACGTCTGGGGTGGCACCAACCCGGCCACCGGCCTGGACTGCTCCGGACTGGTGCAGCTGGTCTACCGCAACCTCGGCATCGACCTGCCGCGGGTCTCCTACGACCAGGCCACGGTCGGCCAGCCGGTGCCCGACCTGGCGCACGCGCAGCCCGGCGACATCCTCGCCTTCGGCGCCCCGGCCGACCATGTGGCCATCTACATCGGCCACGGCCAGATGATCGAGGCCCCGCACACCGGGTCACAGGTGCGGATCAGCGACGTGTACGAGACGCCGAGCGCGATCCGCCGGGTGCTGCCCACCGCATCGGCCCCGACCCTCAGCGCGGCGCGGGTCTCCGTGCTGGGCGCGTCCCCGGCGCCCGCGTCGGGCGCGGCGCCGGCGGTCGCCGGCACGCCGTACGCCTCGCTGTTCGCGCAGGCGCAGACGCGGTACGGCGTGCCCGCCAGCCTGCTCGCGGCCGTCGCGCAGCAGGAGTCCGGCTTTGACCCGAACGCGGTCAGCGCCGCGGGCGCCCGCGGCCTCATGCAGCTGATGCCCAGCACCGCCGCCACCTTGGCGGTGAACCCGGACGACCCGGCCCAGGCCGTCGACGGCGCAGCCCGGCTGCTGCGCGACCTGACCGGCGAGTTCGATCGCACCGACCTCGCGCTGGCGGCCTACAACGCCGGCCCCGGCGCGGTGCACCGCTACGGCGGCGTGCCGCCCTACCCGGAGACCCGCCGCTACGTGGCGGCGGTGCTCGCCGACCAAGCAGCACTGGAGGCCCGATGACGCTCACCCCGCTGCCCGCCTCGCCGCCGTCCCCGGCGGGCGGACCCGCCCCGTCCCCGTCCGGCGGCTCGCCGGACCCGGAGTTCGAGGCCCTCGTCGCTTCCCACCGCGAGCGCGCCGACGCCCACAGCGACCGGACCCCGGCCGGTGTGACCTCGGGATCCCCGGACCACGGCGGCCCGGCAGGACCGCAGGCCACCCGCCACAACGGTGCCGACGCCCCGAACCGTGAGAAGGACGATCGCGACGAGCCGGCCTCGGCAGGCTCCGCTGCGCAGCAGCCTCCGGCCGGTTCGCAGGGCGCGACGCCGGGCCAGGGAGTTCCGACGGCCGCGGCGCCGACCCAGCCGTCGGGCCCGGGTGGATCGCCGGCCGGGGCCTCCACCGGAGGACCTGCTGTCACGGCGCCCGCGGCCGGAGCGGCCGCAGTGGCCGGCCCGGCTCGGTCCAGCGCGAGATCCACGGCGTCCGGGAAGCAGCCGGGCACCATCTCCGCCGGCCCCGGACAGCGGTCAGGCGCCACCGTGGGCGGGGCCGCTCAGCCCGCGGCTCGCGGGTCCGGTGCGCCGGGCCACGCCGCGCCCGCACCCGGGACGGGAGCCGGGTCGACGGGCACCGCCGCACCGGTGTCCAGGAATCCCGCCCTGTCCGGCGCCGCCGGCCGTGTTGCCGGGCAGGCTGCCGGAACCTCGGCCGGGCAGGCTGCCGGAACCTCGGCCGGGCAGGCTCGGCACGCGGTGACGGATTCGGACGGTGACCTGCATGCCGGCACCACGACACCCGCCTCGGGGGCGGGTGCGTCCGGGGTCCCGGTCCCGACTGCCCCGAACGCCCCGGTCAGCGCTGCCGCCCCTTCCGCGGGTGGACCGGCCGGCGGCACGTCCACCGCCGTACCGGTCCCTGCGCAGCTGCAGCCGTCGTTGGTCCGGCTGGTGAGCCGTGGCGACGGCACACACCGGATGAGCCTGCGGCTGCACCCCGCGGAGCTGGGCGAGGTGCGGCTCACGGTGACCGTCAAGGACGGCGCGGTCGACGTGGCCATGGCAGCCGGACCCGAGGCGCAGGACACGCTGCGCGAGGGGTCGGCGCAGCTGCGCGCGATGCTCAGCGGTTCTGGTCACACACTCGGCCAGCTGGTCGTGCAGAACCTGCCCGGCCCGGCCACCCCGCCGGCGGCCGGGTCGGGGACGGCCGCCCAGGGCGGCACCCAGCCGGGCGCCGGGCAGGGCTCGCCCCAGGGCAGTGCCCAGGGAGCACCACAGGGCTCGGCCCAGGGTTCCGGCCACGGGTTCGGACAGCCCGGTCAGCACGCCGGTCAGCACGCCGGCCAGCACCAGCCGGGCCGGGAGTGGGCCGGTGCGACACCCGCAGCAACGAGCCCAGGAGGGGCGCCCGTCGTACCCCCGGACCGGGCGCCCGGCCCACATGCAGCCCGAGGACCCCGCCCCGGTATCGACGTCCGGATCTGAAGGAGAGCAGATGACCGTACCCAGCGTGACCGGCAGCACCGGCACCAGCAGCACACCGACCGACACGAGCGGCGCTCTGTCCATGGACCAGCTCGGCGGGGACACCTTCCTGAAGCTGATGGTCGCCCAGCTGCGCAACCAGGACCCGATGAACCCCACCGACTCCACCCAGTTCCTCGCGCAGACCGCGCAGTTCACCACGGTGGAGAAGCTGACCACGATGGCCGCCCAGACCACGCAGGCGCTGACCCTGCAGCGGGACCTCGGTGCCGCCGGGATGGTCGGACGCACCGTCAGCTACACCGCCGCCGACGGCTCGCAGGCGCAGGGCGCCGTCGACTCCGTCCGCTTCACCGACGCCGGACCCGTGCTCGCGGTCGGCTCCGACGAAGTACCCCTCGACAGCGTTCTCGGCGTCACCGCCTGATTTCCACCGAAAGGAACCACCATGCTCCGCTCACTGTTCTCCGCGATCAGCGGCCTCCGGGCCAACCAGACCATGCTCGACGTCACCGGCAACAACATCGCCAACGCGAACACCGTCGGCTTCAAGGCCAGCGACGTGGTGTTCCAGGACACCCTGAGCCAGATGCTCAGCGGCGCCGGCGCTCCGACCGCCGGCCCGCCGGCCACCGGCGGCACCAACCCCATGCAGGTCGGGCTCGGGGTGCAGGTCGGTGCGATCACCACCGACTTCAACCAGGGCTCCGCGGAGTCCACCGGCCGGCCGACGAACCTGATGATCTCCGGGGACGGGTTCTTCATGATCAAGCGCGGCATGAACGACCTCTACACCCGCGCCGGCGCGTTCGGCTTCGACAGCGCAGGGAACCTGGTGACGCCGGACGGCGACATCGTCGAGGGGTACCCCAGCGACGGCGCCGGCGGCATTGCCAACGCGGATCCGACGAAGTTCGAGCCCATCAGCATCCCTGACATCGCCAACGAGAATGCCGCCAACCCGCTGACCTCTTACAGCATCGGCTCCGACGGCGTGATCACCGGCGTGTACGCGGACGGCACCAAGAAGCCGCTTTACCAGATCGCGATGGCCGACTTCGCCAACCCGGCCGGTCTGGAGAAGGTCGGCGACACCGCGTTCCGGGAGAGCACCAACTCCGGGACGCCGCAGTTCGGCGTCAGCGGGACCGG
>DASSTH010000018.1:0-5610 GCA_035708025.1 Nakamurella sp.
GAACGGGCGGCGGTCGGCGACCGACGTGGACCTGCTGGCGTACTGCATCCGGGCCGGCCTGGAGGATCGGGACTTCTTCAGTCGCAAGGCCATCGGCTGGGCGCTGCGCGAGTACTCCAAGACCGACCCGCAATGGGTGACGCGGTTCGTGGCGGCGCACGGCGATCGGATGTCCGGGCTCAGCCGACGCGAGGCCATACGGCTCATCCGCTAGTCCCGCGCCGGCCCGGCTGGTCGGCGGAGAGGCGGTGCTGGGCCGGCTCGGACCCGTGACGCGGCGGATGCATCCGAGCGCCGCCGGTGGGATGCTGAACCTCCCGGAAGGCACGGCGGTCGCTCGGCGGGCGGCCAGGGCGGAGACGGACGATGACGGCACAGCGGACGGCGGCGGGCGCGGAGTTCCGGTCGGCCCGCGACTTCCTATTGGACAACCGGGACGACCTGGCCGCCGCCAGCGGTGGCTTCCGCTGGCCGAGGCCTCCCGAGTTCAACTGGGCACTGGAGTGGTTCGATCTGCTGGCCGACGAACATCCGGACCGGCCGGCGTTGACCTTGGTGGAGGAGGACGGCAGCGTCGGCAGTTGGAGCTATGCCGAGCTGTCGGGCCGGTCCGACCAGGTGGCCAACTGGCTGCGCGGCCTGGGTGTGCGCCGCGGCGACCGGGTGATCCTGATGCTGGGCAACCAGGTGGAGCTGTGGGAGGCCATCCTGGCGTGCATCAAGCTCGGGGCGGTGATCATTCCCGCGTCCACCCTGCTGGCCAGCGCCGACCTGCGCGACCGGGTGGACCGTGGCAACGCCAGGTTCGTCATCGCCCGGGACGCCGACGTGCCCAAGTTCGCCGACGTGCCAGGAGATTTCCGGCGGATCGTGGTCGGGAGCGGCGCCGACGGCTGGACCGGCTACGCGGACTCCACATCGGCCGACCGCAGCTTCGAGCCGGACGGGGTCACCGCCGCCGACGACACCCTGTTGTTGTACTTCACCTCCGGCACCACGGCGTTGCCGAAACTGGTGGAGCACAGCCATGTGTCGTATCCGATCGGGCATCTGTCCACCATGTACTGGACCGGCGTCCGGCCCGGCGATGTGCACATGAACATCTCGTCACCGGGGTGGGCGAAGCATGCCTGGTCGAACGTCTTCGCGCCGTGGAACGGCGGCGCGACGGTGTTCCTGTACAACTACACCCGGTTCGACGCCGCCGCGCTGATGCGGGTGATGGACGAGCAGCACGTCACCACCTTCTGCGCGCCGCCCACGGTGTGGCGCATGCTGATCCAGTCCGACCTGTCCCTGCTGGGCACCCCGCCGCGGGAAGCGATGGGCGCGGGGGAGCCGCTCAACCCGGAGGTGATCGAACAGGTTCGCAAGGCCTGGGGCGTGACCATCCGGGACGGCTACGGCCAGACCGAAACCACGCTGCAGGTGGGCAACACACCGGGGCAGCCGGTCAAGCCCGGGTCCATGGGCCGCCCGGTCCCGGGATTCCGCATCGAGCTGGTCGATCCCGTCACCGGTGAGGTGGGCGACGAGGGCGAGATCTGCATCGACCTGTCGGCCCGCCCGGTGGGGCTGATGGCCGGGTACCGGGGTGATGCCGAGCGGACCGCGGACGCCATGCGGGACGGGTTCTACCACACCGGCGACGTCGGATCGCGGGATGCCGACGGCTACATCACCTATGTGGGGCGCGCCGACGACGTGTTCAAGGCCTCGGACTACCGGATCTCGCCCTTCGAGCTGGAGTCCGTGCTGCTGGAACACCCCGCGGTCGCCGAGGCCGCTGTGGTGCCGTCACCGGATCCGGTGCGGCTGGCGGTGGCCAAGGCCTACGTCACGCTCGCGGCCGGGCACACCGCCGGGCGGGAGACCGCGGCGTCGATCTTCGCGCACTGCCAGGCACAGTTGGCCGCCTACAAGCGGATCCGCCGGCTGGAGTTCGCCGAGGAGCTGCCCAAGACGATTTCCGGCAAGATCCGCCGGTTCGAGTTGCGCGGCCGAGAGGAGGAGCTGCACAGCGGTGACGCACAGTCCGCAGCCGAGTTCCGCCTGGAGGATTTCCCTGAGTTGCGGTGACCCGCAACGAGTCCAGGCTTGGACGCCGGACCGGCCGTTCTCCCAGACCCCGGTCGGCGTTCGGGACCGGAACCGGTGTCGCCCGCGCCCGAGCCGGCGCCCGCGCCCCGAACCGCACCGCGCCCCGGACCCCTCCCGCGAGGATCAACTTCCCGCCGAACCCGGCATAACGGGCGCGAAACTGCGAACTTGATCCTCGCGGCGGGAAGTTGATCCTCGCGGAATCGGGGGTCAGGGGAGCAGGCGGTCGCGCACGAAGGCGACCTCGCACGCCACCTGGCGCAGCCGTTCGGCGATCACCATCGACCCGTGCCCGGCGTGGTACCGGTACACCGCATACTCCGCACCGTGGGCCGCCAGCGCGTCCAGGTAGTTGTCGATTTGCCGGATCGGGCAGCGCGGGTCGTTCTCGCCAGCGAACACCAGCACCGGAGCGGCCACCTGGTCGATCCAACTCAGTGGCGAGGAATCGGCGTAGGCGTCCGGCTTCTCCTGCGGCGACCCGCCGAACAGCGCCCGGTCGTACGCGCGCATCGGCTCCATCTCGTCGGCGTAGGCCGCCAGATAGTCGGCCACCGGCACCCCGGCCACGCCGACCGCCCACCGGGTGGGCTGGGTGCCCAGCGCCAGCAGCGCCAGGAAGCCGCCCCAGGAGTGCCCGGCGATCGCGGACCGCTCCGGGTCTACCAGCCCGCGGGTGATGAGATGGTCGTGCACGCAGGCGACGTCGGCCAGCTCGGTGTGGCCGATGCGGGCGGTCAGCGCGTCCCGCCACGCGGAACCGTAGCCGGTTGACCCGCGGTAGTTGACTTGGCAGACGGCCAGGCCGGCGTCCAGGTAGGTGGCCCGCAGGGCGTCGAAGCTGTCCTCGTCCGCGGAGGCAGGGCCGCCGTGCACCAGGAAGACGGTGGGCAACGCCTGATTGCTGTGGTCGGCGTCGGCGACCGGCGCGGCGTGATCCGGCCGGGCCAGCAACGCGTGGATGCGCCCACCGGGCCCGTCGACCCAGATGTCGGTGACGGGCTGCGAGGGGGGCGGACCGCCGTCCGGAGGCGCGATGAGCGGCCGGTCGGCACCGTCCGGGCCGAGCACCCGCAGCTGCCAGCCGTCCGCCGCGCTGGAGTGCCGGTACCACACCGACCCGTCCCGGCGCGCGATCGCGCCGGAGATGACCCCCGTCGCCGCCGGCAGCCGGGTCAGCGAGCCGGTCCCCAGCTGGTAGCGATACAGCTCGGAGCGGCCCTGATGGGTGTGCAGCACGATCAGTGCGGACCCGTCCGGGTAGAACTCCGCGTCGAGGTCGCCGGGCAGATCGATGTCCAGCTCGGTGAACCGGCCGGTGCCCAGATCCCAGATGCCCAGTTCGTCGCGACCGCGCCGCTCGTGGCCGACCAGCAGCCGCTGATCGCCGGGTACCGGGGAGAACGCGATCGCCGTCAGCCCCTTGCCGGGGCTGTCGTCCAGTTCGGCCAGCACGGCACCGTCCGCCACGGCGAAGGCCCGCAGCGCGGGGTAGCGAGAGTCCCCGTGCTCGGAGTGGGACAGCACCCAGATCGACTCATCGGTGGACAGCGCTCCCACGCCGCCGTCGGCCTCGTGCCGGTACACCTGCTCGATCCGGCCGTCGCGGGCGAGATGGATCCGGGTCCCGTCGTCGTCGGAGAATCCGGCGATGGCCAGGGTATTGCCCACCGCGACGCCGGCCGGATAGCCCGGTGGCACCGCGGGCAGCGCCTCCTCCGCGGTGCCAGGGGCCGCGCCGAATGGCTGACACCGCCATACGCCGAACTCGTCACCGTCGTGATCGTCGAACCACCACAGCGAGCGGCCGTCCGCGGACAGCGTGCCGTGCACCGTGCCGTCCGGGCGATCGGTGGCCTGGACCGATGCGCCGGTGGTGGCGTCCCAGCAGGTCAGTTCGAAGCGGCCGGACTCGTTGGACAGGTAGACCGCCCGGTCGGGATCGTCGCGCGCCGGGTCCGGCAGCGACAGCCGGACAGCGGTGAATCGCCGCCGCCAGCGGTCTTCCGCCTGTGGATCGGGGAACAGCGCATCCGGCACCTGGGCGGAGGGATGCGCGGAGGGCATGGCGGTGGCCAGGCGGCCGTTACGCGGCGTGCTCGGGTCGTCCGGCCCGCCGAACGCCGGACCGTCGTCCGGGGCCGGGGTGGTCCGATGACCGGCGGCCCGCCCGGCGACCTCGTGCCGGGACACCGGCCCGGCGGCCGCCCCGCCGGCCTGCTCATCGCCGGCAGGACGCGGCGCTGCGTCGTCGGCCTCAACTGTCATGTCCACATCCTGCCCGGCAGGACGCCTGCGGGTCACATCCGGCCGCGGCGAAACCTGGCGAAACGGCCGGCACGGGAGCATCCGGCATGCCACACTGACCGCCATGACAGCACCCACCCCGGCAGGCTGGTACCCCGATCCGTCCGGCACCGGCGGGCTGCGCTGGTGGGACGGAACGCAGTGGACCGAACACGTTCACGCGTCGGGGCCGCAGCAGGCTACGGCATGGCAGCAGCAGTCGGCGGCGCGGCACGTGTCCGGTGCGCCGACCACGCAGGCGCAGCCGGGAGCCGCCCGCTCGCCCCTCACCGAGCAACAGTTGTTCGTCTCGCAGCGCCGCAAACTGATCGAGATGACCAACGAGTACGCCGTGTTCGGTGCCGACGGCGCCCAGGTCGGGGCGGTCGCGGAGATCAACCAGAGCGGCCTGAAGAAGGCCGCCCGGCTGCTCACCAGCCTGGATCAGTACATGACGCACACGGTCGAGGTCCGTGACTCCTACGGCCGCCCGCTGCTGGTGCTGACAAGGCCAGCCAAGGTGTTCAAGTCGACGATGGTGGTGAGCCGGCCGGACGGGTCCGAGGTCGGCCGCCTGGTGCAGCGCAATGTCTTCGGCAAGATCCGGTTCGGCATGGAGACACAAGGCGGCGAGATCGGCTCGCTGAACGCCGAGAACTGGCGGGCCTGGAACTTCGCCATCCTGGATCACGCCGGGACCGAGGTGGCCCGCATCACCAAGACCTGGGAAGGGCTGCTCACCACCGTCTTCACCACCGCGGACAACTACCTGCTGGACATCCACGTCCCGCTCGCCGATCCGATGCATTCGCTGGTGGTGGCCGCGGCACTGACCGTGGACACGGCGCTCAAGCAGGATTCCCGCGGCTGGGGCTGAGTCCCCAAGCTTGCGGACGGATCGCTCGCCCGAGCACCGTGGGGACGTATCACCGCACCCATCGGTGACTCTTCGAATACGCACAGTCGCGATGTCATCGTGATCACCCGTTAGCCGTGGCCGAATCCGCTCTAACGGGTGATGAAATCGACGATCAAGGGTACGTACCGTAGCGACAGACTGCTATGCCTGCCGTCGGCCCGACCATTCGTGCCGTGGCGGGTCCGCCGCCTAACCACTCGGGGAGCACACATGATCGCCATCTCAGGACGCGTAGTGCGACTACTGGCCGGCGTCGCCGCTGCCGGACTCGGAGCGATGCTGATGCTGCACACCGCACCGTCCGC
>DASSTH010000019.1:0-18096 GCA_035708025.1 Nakamurella sp.
AAGTCGTTGCGCTCGACCTCCCCCGCCTGTTCCGCGGTGAATCCCAGCCGTCGCGCGAAATCGATGCGCCAGTCGGAGGTGTCGGTGATGGTGACGTCGGCGGCGCCGAACGCCCTGGCGACCTGGGCGGCCAGCACACCCACCGGCCCGGCGCCGGTGACCAGCACGCTGTCGCCCGGCTGCAGGCCGGCGCGGTGGCACGCCCAGATGCCCACCGACAGTGGTTCGCACAGGGCGCCGTCTTCAAACGACATGGCGTCCGGCATGACGAACAACTGCCGCTCGTCGATGGCCATGCGCTGCACCAGCGAACCGTCGTACGGCGGGGTGGCCAGGAAGACCAGATCCGGGCAGAGGTGATAGCGGCCGGCCATGCATTCCCGGCAGTCGCGGCACGGCTTGCCGGGCTCGATCGCCACCCGGTCGCCCACCCGGACACCGGTGACGTCCGAGCCGATGTCCACGACGACGCCGGCGCATTCGTGGCCGAGGATGATCGGGCCGTCGACCACGTAGTCGCCGATGTAGCCGACGGTGAAGTACGCGGTGTCGGAACCGCACACGCCCACCGCCTCCATCCGGACGACGGCCTCCCGGGGGCCAGGTGTCGGGTCGCCCACGTCCTTGATCTCGATGGCGCCGAGGGTCGGCATGACTGCGGCGTAGTTGGTCACGGGGTAGTGCCTCCCCTGATGAGTGCGGGTGAGCGCGGCAGCGAGCCGCGCACGATCAGTTCCGGTTCGATGATCACCGTCTCGGGGTGGCCCTGACCGCCGGAGACCTTGTGCAGCAGCCTCTTCATCGCGTTCGCGGCGACCTGACGGGCCGGCAGCGCCACGGTGGACAGCGGGGGATCGAGGTATCGGGAGAAGGGCTGGTCGCCCCAGCCGATCACCATGACGTCGGTGGGCACCCGCAGGCCCTGCTCGCGCAGCGCGACGTACAGGCCCAACGCGAAGTGGTCGTTTCCCAGCACGAAGGCGTGCGGCCGGCGGCCGCGCTCGAACAGGTCGGTGGCCACCCGGTGGGCGTCCTCGGCCTGCCACGGCAGCCAGGGCAGCGCGACGCTCGCCGACCGGCGCGTCGGGATGAGCGCGATGTTGCGGCGGTCGAACGGGATGCCGTGGTCCTCCAGGGCCAGGCGGAACCCGGCGATCCGGTTGCGCACCGTCGAGATCTGCAGATCCTCCTCGATCAGCACCACGTCGGTCGCCCCGCGATCGAGGACGGTGTTGGTGGTCATCCGCATGCCCGCCACGTTGTCGTTGGCGTAGTAGTCGGCGTGCAGGTCGGTGATCTCCCGGCTGACCAGTACCAGCGGAAGCCCCGCCCTGATCACGGCGTCGAAGGCCCGCGAGTCGTTGGACACCGGTACGGCGAGGACACCGTCGACCCCCGAGCGCAATGCCGCGGCGACCGCCCGCTCCTCCCGGTCCTCGGACTCGTCGGACAGCAGCAGCAGCAGGGTGTACCCGGCGTCGGTGGCGCGGGACTCCGCCTCGCTGACCAGCTCCGCGAAGAACGGGTTGAACAGGTTGGTGACGATCATCGCGATGGTGCGGCGCGATCCCAGGACCAGCGATCTGGCGTGGATGTTGGGCACGTAGCCGATGCGCTCGGCCTCCGCCTTGATGCGCTGCCTGGTGTCCTCACCGACCCCCGGCATGTCGTTCAGAGCCCGGGAGACGGTGTTCACGGACAGCCCGACCGCCCGTGCGACATCCTTCAGGGTCGTTCGGCGCTGATTGCTGCCGACCTCCACCACGACGCTCTCCCACCACTCGGCCCGACGCGCTGTGAGGTCACTCCTTGAGTTCGAGGTAGATGCGCAGCATCGGACCCTCGTCACCGGAAATCTTGCTGGTGCTCAGGCGCAACCAATGACCGAAGTGTGCCACCGGGATCGACACCATCCCGACCGCCTCGGTTTCCACGGGGGCGACACCCTCGTGGTCGATCCAGGTGATGCCGTCGGGCGAGATCTGCACCTGGATCGACACCCGCACCCCAGGGGCGGGCCGCAGGAACTGGACGAACCAGCGGGCCTCGCCGGCCCAGGCCGCCTCGAACGGTTCGGTGGCGTGGGCGGTGCCCAGCTCGACGCCGCGCTCGATCACCGCGCTCTGCGATTGCCGCATCGCCATGATCACCACCCCGCCGAGATCACGACGGAGTCCAGGAACAGGAAGTTCCGCACGCCGCTGACCGTTCGCGCGGAGAAGTAGAAGTTCAACAGGTTCTCCAACGACTCGTACTTGTCGGCGTAGGGCGGCACCGGTACCTGCCGCAGGTCCATCACGTCGTTGTTGAACTGCAGTTCCACGTTCGACCGGGTGCGGGTGTCGATCAGGAACCGCAGGTAGTGCCAGTTGATCTTGGTCGGCACCTCGTTGTAACACGTCTCCACACGGTCGTCGGACAGGTAGCGCCAGTCCTTCGGGTCCGGTGCGGTGAAGTCGGCGCCGTACTCGTAGTCGTGCACCCCCTGGTGCCGCTCGTGCGGGGTCGGCTCCGGAACCACCGGGTAGGCCCACTTCTGGATCAGGTGGCCGTCGGCGTCGGCGTTCACGAACCGCATCACGTTGTGGTACCGGACGCCCTCCGAGCACAGGTCGGTGGCCACGGTGAACGATCCGAACTGCGCCTCCGAGGGATGCGAGTTCGCGTCCCAGGTGATGTCACCGAAGGAGTTGACCTCCTCCTCGCTGCCGGAGAGGTTCGCCTCGGTCTTCCAGGCCAGGTACGCCTCGATCTGCAACAGCCCGCGGCCGCTCATGGTCAGCCGCCGGATGCCGGTGGCGGTGTGCCCGCGGTAGGCCCGGGTCGCGAGCTTCATCGAGTACGTGCCGGACATCGCGCCGTGCGTGCCGACGTCGAAGAAGTTCGCGTTGGACAGCTGCGGCGGCCGCATGTCCCGGAAGTGCCGGTCCAGCGATTCCAGATCGCCGCGGCCGTTGTAGTTGCCGCCGAGCTCGACCCAGCCGTGCAGACCGTCGTCGAAGTCGTCGATCGTGAGGATCCGAGGCAGGGGGTTGAACTTCGACAGCCGGCTGTCGCTGCTACGCAGCGCACCCCGCAGACCGTCGGTCAACCCGCTGATGTCGGTGGTGGTCACCGCTGCTCCTAGGAGTGGGTAGCGCGCTGCCGTCATCGGCACCGTCCGGGTCACATTAGCGTTACCGTCAATAGCCCGTCAAAGGGCCCGGCCATCGATCGCACGAAACGCTCGTGACGGGAAACCGCCGGGCTGGCTGGACCAGTCAGACGGTTGACATCTCGCCCTGGATGCGTCAGGGTGCGTGAACGATAACGTCCTAGGTCCCCGGCAGTCCCCTCGATGACGACGGCAAACCACGCGGTCCCCCGTGGGAGGTGGTGCGGTGCTCGGCTACGTCGCCCGACGCCTGCTGCTCGCGGTGTTCGTGCTGTGGGGTGCCATCACCGTCGTGTTCATCGTGGTGCGGCTGGTGCCCGCCGACCCCGCAGTGCTCATCGCCGGCGAGACCGCGACGCCCGAGCAACTCGCCGCGTTGCGGGCGCAGATGGGGCTCGACCAGCCGCTGGTGCTGCAGTACCTGGGATATCTCGGCCATGCGGTGACGGGGAACTTCGGCAATTCCTACACCCAGTACGTGCCGGTGATGAAGCTGATCGGCCAGGTGCTGCCCAACACCGTGCTGCTGGCGGTGCTGGCCTGCGCCTTCGCGCTGATCGTGAGCTTCCCGCTGGGCCTGCTGGCCGCGCTGCGGGTCAACCGGTTCAGCGACCGCGCCGTCACCACGCTGTCGTTGCTGACCCAGTCGCTGCCGGGATTCTGGGTCGGCGTGGTGCTCATGCTGGTGTTCTCCCGGCAGCTGAACTGGCTGCCCAGCGCCGGCCTGGACTCGCCGGCGAGCCTGATCCTGCCCACCATCACGCTGGCGCTGCCGTTCATCGCGATCCTGATCCGGATGACGCGGTCCGGGCTGCTCGAGGTGGTCGGGGAGGGATACATCGTCACCGCCCGCGCCAAGGGCCTGGCGGAACGCCGGGTGATCTTCCCGCACGCCATCCGGAACGCCACCATCCCGATCATCACCATCGTCGGGTTGGAGTTCGGCACCCTGCTGGGTGGCGCGGTGATCACCGAGACGGTGTTCTCCTTCCCCGGGATCGGCCGGCTGCTGGTGACCTCGATCCAGGTCCGTGACTACGCGGTGGTGCAGGCCTGCGTCGTGGTGATCTCCACGGCCTTCGTGCTGGTGAACCTGGTGGTGGACCTGCTGTACGGCTATCTCGATCCGCGGGTGAGGTTGTCGTGACCACACCGGCACGGGTCAGCGCCGCTACGCGCACCATGCGGCGAGCCCGCAAGGCGCGGCGGGGGGTCCGGCTGCGCATCGTCATCCCGCTGATCATCGTGGGGCTGTACGTGGTGGGCGCGGTGATCGTGCCGATCCTGTACCACTTCGACCCGCTGAGCACCGACCTGCTGTACCGGCTCAAGCCGCCGGGATCGGTGGTCGGCGGCGGGTCGACGGCGATCCTCGGCACCGACCAGGTCGGCCAGGACCTGTTCGCCCAGATCGCCATGGGCGCCAGGGTCTCGCTCACCGTCGGTGCGCTCACCCTGCTGATCGCCGGGGTGTTCGGCGTGCTGATCGGGCTGCTGGCCGGCCACTTCGGGGGCTGGGTGGACATGGTGCTGATGCGCATCGCCGACATCCAGCTGGCCTTCCCGTCCATCCTGCTGGCGATCCTGCTGGCATCGGTCCTCGGGCAGGGCCTGACGAACATCATCATCGTGCTGTCCATCGCCAACTGGGTGGTGTTCGCCAGGGTCACCCGGGGCCAGGTGCTGGCGCTGAAGAACCGGGAATACGTCGAGGCCGCCAGGACGCTCGGCGCGGGCCACCTGCACCTGATCTTCCGCACCCAGCTGCCGGGCTGCCTGGCACCGATCCTGGTGGTGGCGACCGTCGAGTTCGGCCACGTGATCCTGTCCGAGGCCGCGCTGTCCTTCCTCGGCGTCGGTGTCCCGGTGGGCGTGCCCAGCCTGGGCAGCTCGATCCAGGCCGGCACCGCCTACCTGACCACCGCCTGGTGGATCTCCACCCTGCCCGGCATCGCCCTGCTGATCCTGGTGCTGGCGACCGGCATCCTGGGCGACGCCCTGCGCGACCGGTACGACCCACGGCTGCGGAGCGCCTGATGGCCGAGCCGACGATGGCCGTCCGGGAGGGGTCGACGCCACGGGACGAACCGCTGATGAGCGTGCGGGACCTGCAGGTGGAGTTCTCCACCTCCGCCGGCGTGGTGCGCGCCCTCGACGGCGTCAGCTTCGACGTGCGACGCGGCGAGACCATCGCCATCCTCGGCGAATCCGGCTCCGGCAAGTCGGTCACCGCGCAGGCGATCATGGCGCTGCTGCCGAAACCGGCCGGCTCCATCGTCGGCGGCAGCATCCACTATGCCGGCCGCGATCTGGCCGCGCTCCCCATCGGCGACGTAAGGCGCATCTGCGGAACCGAGATCGCGATGATCTTCCAGGACCCGCTGAGCTCGCTGAACCCGGTTTTCCGGGTCGGCTGGCAGATCGCCGAACCGTTCCGCAAGCGGCTGGGCATGGACAAGCAGCAGGCTCGCGCCAAGGCGCTCGAACTGCTCGACCGGGTGGGCATTCCCGACGCCGGCCGGCGCATCCGTGACTACCCGCACCAGTTCTCCGGCGGCCAGCGGCAACGCATCATGATCGCGATGGCGATCGCGCTGGAACCGAAGTTGCTCATCGCCGACGAGCCGACCACCGCCCTGGACGTGACGGTGCAGTCGCAGATCATGAAGCTGCTGGCGAACCTGCAGGCCGAGACCGGCATGGGGATGATCCTGATCAGCCACGACCTGGGCGTCGTGGCGGACGTGGCCGAGCGGGCGGCGATCATGTACGCCGGCCGCATCGTCGAGTCCGGCACCATCAGGCAGGTCTACGACTACCCCGCGCACCCGTACACCCAGGGGCTGCTGGCCTCGATCCCGTCCACCAAGGCCATCGGTGAGCGGCTGGTTCCGATCGCCGGCGCCCCACCGAACCTGTTGGCGCTGCCCACCGGGTGCTCGTTCCATCCGCGCTGTCCGTACGCCGTCGACCGGTGCCGTGCCGAGATCCCGCTGCTGCGCCGGCCGGATGGCTGGGAGCCGGGCCATGTGGCCGCGTGCTTCCGCTCCGAGGAGGTGCTGGCGCATGACTGACCGGCCGGCGACGCCCATTCTGCGCGTGCAGCACCTGCGGGTCAGCTACCCGATCCGGTCCTCGGTGATGCTGCGCCGCGTCGGCGAGAACGTCGCCGTCAGCGACGTGACGTTCGATGTCGGACCGGGCGAGACGGTCGGTCTGGTGGGCGAATCCGGCTCCGGCAAGTCCACCATCGCCCGCGCCGTGATCGGACTGGTGAAACCCACCGCCGGTGTCATCGAGTTCGACGGCCGCGACATCACTGGGCACAGCCCGAAAGAGCTGAAGGCGGTCCGCCGGCAGATGCAGATGGTCTTCCAGGACCCGTACGCCTCGCTGAATCCCCGGTTGACCGTGCGGGATCAGATCGCCGAGTGCTGGCGGGTGCATCACGGTCAGTTGCCCCGCGCGCAGTGGACGGAGCGGGCCAAGCACCTGATGGAACGGGTGGGGCTGAACCCGGACTACAGCGACCGCTATCCGCACCAGTTCTCCGGCGGTCAGCGCCAGCGGATCGGCATCGCCCGGGCGCTCGCCTTGCGCCCCAAACTGATCATCTGCGACGAGGCGGTGAGCGCGCTGGACGTGTCGGTCCAGGCGCAGGTGCTCAACCTGTTGTCGGACCTGCAGGACGAGTTCGGCCTGTCCTACCTGTTCATCTCGCACGACCTGTCGGTGATCGAGCACCTCAGCGACCGGGTGCTGGTGCTGAACAAGGGCGAGGTCGTCGAGCAGGGCCCGGTGCGGGAGATCTTCGCCAACCCGCGCGACGAATACACCCGCGCGCTGCTGGCCGCCATCCCGGTGGTGCGTCCGTGGCTGGAGACGCCGGCATGACCGGCACCGTCACCGTGCATCTGGTTCGCCACGCCGAGTCGCGGTGGAACGTCGAACGCCGCTACCAGGGCCAGACGGACTCCGGCCTGACCGACGACGGCATCCGCCAGGCGGCGGCCCTCGCGGAGGCGCTGGCCCGGCTGGTGCCCGCCCCCGACCTGGTGGTCTGCAGCGATCTGCCGCGCGCCATGGACACCTGCCGCCCGTACGCCACCGTCGTCGGCGCACCGATGACCACCGATCAGGCGCTGCGCGAGATCAGCGTCGGCGACTGGTCCGGCCGCACCTTCGACGAGATCGCCTCCGAACACCCGGACACCGTCGCCGCCGTGCAGGGCGGGGCCGACCTGCCGCGGGGCGGCGGGGAAACCTTCGCCCAGGCCCGCAGCCGGGTCGCGGGCGCACTGACCCGGACGGTCCGGCGACTGTCCGACGGTGACGGGGATCGCACGGTGGTCGCCGTCAGCCACGGCGGCCCGATCCGGGTGGCCGCCGCGGCCGCCATCGGCGTGCCGCCGCCCGGACACACGGCCTTTTCCTCGCCCGACAACTGCTCGCTCACCACCATCAAGTTCACCCCCGACAGGGGCGCAGAGCTGGTGCGGTACAACCACACCCTCGCGCCCGCCGGCGTCGCAGACTCCGCGGAGATCTCATGATCCCCACCACCTTTGTCGTCCAGACGCACAACCTGTGGGGCGACGCCTGGGCCGAGGAACGGGCCGACGCGCTTCGCCGGCTGTACGCGGCGCGACCCCCCGACCTGTTGGCCACCCAGGAACTGCGGCCGTGGTCGCGGGACGCGCTGGACGCCGCGATGCCCGATCACGACCGGGTGCACGACGACTTCCGGGGTTGGCAGCTGCAGTCCAACCTGTGGTGGCGGAGGGATCTGTTCACCGAGATCGCGCACGGCGCCGAAGACGTCGGCATCCTCGACGAGGCCGCGCGACTGTTCTGGGTCCGGCTGGACTGCGCGGACGGCGGCGGCACCGTGCTGCTGTCCACCGCGCACCTGTCCTACGCCGGCACCGCCATCGAGATGGAAACCGGCGTCAATCAACGGGTACCGCAGGCGCAGCGGATCATCCGCGAATTGGCCCGGATCGCCGGCGAGGGCGAGCCGGTGCTGTTCACCGTGGACATCAACGACATCGGCGTCCCGCTGTGGACCTTCGGCAACGGGGGATACCTGGACGCCTTCAGCGCGCTGGGCCGGCACTGCCCGCCCACCCACCCGGTGATACCGAGCGGGTTCGCCGACACGGTTGGCACCAGCAAGTCTCCCGTGGCGTCGCCACCGAAGGCCATCGACTGGATCTACTTCCGGGGACCGGTGCGGCCACGCCTGGCCGAGGTCGTCGAATTCTTCCACCGGGGCGTGGCACCGAGCGATCACGCCCCCGTGGCCGCGGCGTTCAGCCGCGATCCGCAGTGAAAGTTCCATCAGCTCACACCGTGTCACTCGATCGAAGGAGAACAGCATGACAACACGGCGCAGGAGATGGGTTGGGGTCGTGGCGGCGGTGACCGTCGCGGCATTGGCCCTGGTCGGCTGCTCCAGCGGTGGCGGCAACGACACCGGCAACGGTACGGCCGGCGGTACGTCCGGAGGCGGCGGCTCCGGCGGCACCACCGCAGCGGGGAACGGCGCGGCGCTGCCCGACGACCAGCAAAACCTCACGTTCGTGCCCGCGTACGGCTGGGCGGGCTCCGACATCTCCAAGTATCCGCTGGAGATCGGCGTCAACATGGCGATCTCCCAGGTAATGGAGTCGCTGGTCAAGTTCGACATGGACATGAAGATCGTGCCGAGCCTGGCGACCGAGTGGAACTGGGACACCCCGACGGAGTTGGTGTTCAAGCTCCGCCAGAACGTCACCTTCAGCGACGGCACACCGTTCACCTCCGCGGACGTCAAGGGCAGCCTCGAGCGGTACATCGCGGCCCAGGGACCGCTGGCCGCCGTGCTGGCACCCATCGCCAAGATCGACACCCCCGACGACATGACGGTGAAGATCATCACCAGCGCCCCGACCGGCACCCTGGTCGGCGTGCTGTCCATGGTCAAGATCGGCAAGGCCGAGTTCTCGCACACCACCTCGACCGACGCCGACGACGCCTACTGGGCGAAGCCGATCGGCACCGGCCCGTTCGTGATCACCGACTACGTCCCCAACGACCACTTCACCTTCGCCCGCAACGACAAGTACTGGGGTGAGAAGGCGAAGCTCAAGACGCTGACGATGAAGCAGATCACCGACGTCAACGCCAAGATCACCGCGCTGTCCAACGACCAGGTGCAGGTGCTCAACGACCTGACCTACGACCAGTTCGACACCGTCCAGGCGCTGCCCAACGTCACCCTGTCGCAGTTCGACAGCCTGAGCTACTACTTCGTCTGGTTCATGAACGACCGCAAGCCACTGGACAAGCCGGAGGTGCGCCGGGCGATGTGGATGGCGTTGGACCTGCCGACCATCGTGTCCAGCCTGTACGGGGATTCTCGGCAGCCGATGAAGTCCTTCTGCCCGTCCACCGCGTTCGGCTGTGCGGATGCCGCCGACATGCCGACCTACGACCCGGAGGGCGCCAAGAAGCTGCTCGCCGACGCCGGCTACCCGGACGGGTTCAAGATCGACGTGATCTTCAGCCTGGCCAACGCCACCGACAACGCGCTGGCGCAGGCGCTGATCTCGTCCTGGAAGAACATCGGCGTGACGGTCGAGCCGCGCGGGTTGGACGCGGCGACCTGGCTCAAGGAGTTCCAGGCCCTGAACTGGTACATGGACTTCCAGCCGAACCAGACACTGACCGGTGACGCCGACTACACGCTGAACCGGCTATACAGCTGCGCGGCCAAGCGGCTTGGCTACTGCAACCCCGACCTGGACAAGCTGATGACCCAGGCGCAGCAGTCGACCGACCAGGCCGAGCGGGAGAAGCTGTACAAGCAGGTGGTGGACATCATGGCCAAGGACGCCCCGGCGATCCCGCTGTTCCAGACCAAGGTCAATGTCGCCTACAAGAACAACGTGAAGGGCTTGGTCGTACCGCCGACCGAGTACATCGACTGGAGCAAGGTCTACATCACCTCCTGACGGATCCGCAGTGCTGGGGGCGGAGGCGCCGGCCTCCGCCCCCACCCGTCCACCCAGAGAAAGGCCATGATGCAGCGCACCCTCAGCTACGAGCGCGGCCTGGAACGGTTCAACCCGCTGGCCCGCGTGATCACCTACGACGACTTCGACAAGGGCTTCAACGGATGGTTGGACCTGACGCCGAACTTCGTCTACGACAACTACGAATCGTTCGAATCGGCGGTGGACCTGACGAGTTGGGCCCCGGCCATGCTGTCCAGCGCGTCGATGCGGTTCGCCTCCTCGCACGGTTCGATGGAGGGCACCTACTCGCTCAAGCTCACCACCGCACCGAACGCCGGGCCGCCCACCGAGCCGCCCGCACCCGGGTCCATGGGGGTCGCCCTCAAGCGGCTGTCCCGGTTCGGCGACCCGTCGAAGATCCAGATCGAGGCGTGGTACTCCTACACGCCGGAACAGGACCGGGTCGGCCTGGGGGAGGAGGACCTGCGGGCGATCGGGTTCTACTTCGACGTGCAGGACTCGGAGTACCGCTACATGCCCGGGGTGCGATACGTCAACGCGGTCAACGGCAAGCCGGTCAAGCGGTGGCAGTACTGGAAGGCGTCGGACGGAGTGACCCGCGCCGACTGGAACTTCGGCCTGGAGGATGGCTGGTGCAAGGTCGGCATCGACAACCTCTGGTACGGCCGCCGCTATCCGGACGGGTCGTCGGACGGCTACCAGTGGCTACCCGGCGGCGAGCAGGACCTGCTGTACAACGAGAGCCCGGACAAGTTGAACTGGCTGTACTTCCGGCTGCTGGTGGACATCCACAAGCGGGAGTACATCGAACTGCAGTCCATGGACACCGTGTTCGACATGCGCGGGATCCAGCCGACTCTGGTGGAGCGGTACAAGTCGATCGACAACCTGATCAACCCGATTTTCTACGTCGAGACGGACACCAACCGCAGCGTCCATCTCTTCCTCGATTCCATCGTGTACTCCACCGAGTGAGCCGGGACCCGATCATGCAGAACACCAACACGTCCGTACTCGCGCGCCGGGTGCGGATCTCCGATGACTACGCCACACTGCCGTACGAGGCGGGCTGGGCCACCGAGGCGGTCTTCTTCCTGCAGACCGAGGGCGAGCACGGCGATCTGTCGCTGGGCGCCGAGGTCTCGCCGGACGGCATCAACTGGATCCGGCGGGCGGATGCGACGCTCGCTGCCGCCGACTCGCTGGTCGACGTGCCGGTCGACCGGTTCGGGAACTGGTTGCGGCTGACGGTGTCCGGCGCCACCGAGCAGCAGCCGGCGCGCATCCTGGTGCACCTGAACCTCAAGGGGTGACGGGGATCCGGCCCGGCAGCGGCACGTTGACGGGTGTGCCGCGGCCGGGCCGGGATCCGGCCTATCAGATCACGGTGATGAACTCCGTGCCGCTGACCAGGTGCCAGTCGACCGAGGCGAAGTCAGCCGGATCGATGACGCCCTTGGCGGCGACATAGTCGATGAGCAGTTGGCGGATTTCGACCTGGCGGTTGTAGACCACCGGCGCGGTGGTGACGTGCGGGAACCCGCCGCCGCCGGACTGCCGGTAGTTGTTGATCGCGATCACGAACTCGGCGTCCGGGTCGATCGGCGCGCCTTGGAAGCGGAGGTCGATGATCCGCTGTCCCGCCGGCACGGAGATGTCGATGTCGTAGGACAACTCGTCCTTGAGCCCGCCCATCACGTCGTAGTTGTAGTCCGGGGTGCCGTTGGGGGCGGTTGGGGTCTTGGCGTTCGTCACCTGGCCGGATGGGTAGCTGCCGGGCCCGGGCACCTGCTGGAAGTACTGTGCCGAGAACTCCAGGTAGTCCCGGATCTGGCTCCCGGTCAGGACGATCCCGAGCAGCGTGTTGTCGTAGATGTACAGACCGGCGACGTCCCGCACCGTCATCTCGCCTTCCGGGATGACGGCGGTTCGGCTGAACGGCGCCGCAATCGACAGCACCGGCTTGTCGGCGTCGGCCGTGCCGGCCAGCGCCTGGCTGACGGCGTCGGCCTGAACGTGATTGATGAAGTCGATGGCGGCGGTGTCCTCCCAGCACGAGGTGGCGGCCGGCATCGCGGTGAGGCAGGTGCCGATGACGCTGTTGACGTATCCGCGGACCGTCTCGTGCGGGCCGCGCAGCAGGGCCGCAATCTGCGGGTCCTCCGGCACTCTGTTGGAGTCCAGCAGGGTCGCCGAGGACGACGCGACCTCCCACTGGCCGCGGACCTTGACCAGGTCCAGGTCCATCACCGTCACCCGCATGCCCCAGTAGTACGGCTCGGACAGCAGCACCTTCTTGCCGGTGTGCGCGTTCGTGACGTAGCGCTGGGGGATCTCGGCGTGGGCGTGGCCGACCAGGATGGCGTCGATGCCGGGCACCTGCTCGGCCAGCAGGGTGGAGGCGTTCTCCGGGTAGGGCAGCGCGTCACCGTAGGAGGACGAGGTGTCCATCCCGGAGTGCACCGTGACGAGGACGACGTCCGCCCCCGCGGCCCGGATCTGCGGGACGAAGACCGCAGCCTGCTCGACGATGCCCGGGAACGCCACCCGTCCCTCCACGTTGGCCTTGTCCCAGATCGCCACGCCAGGGGTCACCAGCCCCAGGATGCCGACCTTGATCGGCTTGGCGCCGGGAAGGTTGACCGTCTTGATGAGGTAGGGCTGGAAGACCGGCTGACCGGTGTTCCAGTCGACCGTGTTGGCGGACAGCAGCGGGTAGTTGAGCTGAGCCTGGAACGCGCGCAGCGTCTCGAGCCCGTAGTTGAACTCGTGGTTGCCGAGCGCGGCGGCGTCGTACCCGACCAGGTTCATCGCCTCGGCCATGGGGTGCTTGGCGCCGCCGGTGATCGGGTCGATCTTCGCGTAGTAGTAGGCCAGTGGGGTGCCCTGGATGGTGTCTCCGGCGTCCAGGGTGATGCACGAGTCGGCGCCGCGCTCGGCCCGGACGGCCTTGATCAGGGTGGCGGCCTTGGCAACGCCCACGTCGTTGTGGACGCTGTCGTCGTACTCCGCGTCCTTGAAGTAATCCCAGTTGTACACGTGCCCGTGCAGGTCCGTCGTGCCGAGCACCGTCAGCCGCAGCACCTTTCCATTACTGCCACCGCCGTTGCCGCCACTGCCACCGGGGGCGGCGTGGGCTGTGCCCACTCCGGCAGCCGTGAACAGCCCGGCACCGCCGATTGCAGCCATGGTGAGCAGTTGGCGGCGATTGACCGTGATCTCGCTGATGTGGTTTGTCATGATTTCCCTCGACCCTGGGTCGCCGCACCGGCTTTGGGGGTGCAGCGGCGTTTGAGGGAGGGTAGAGGCTCGGCACACCCCGGCGCGACACGCGGATCCTGCCAAGGCGGTCGGCGCACTTGGTGACAAGTTGCCGGTTCGCCGTCACACAAACGTCGGATAATGCGAGCCGGCATCTCGCCGCTCGGCGCTTCCCGTGCCGGTCAGATGGGCGGCCAGGTGATCGATGATGTCGCGAGCGTCGTCCTCGGCGCCGTGGATGAAGCTGGACTTGCGCCGGCGCAGAACCGGCAGCCCGATCCGGTACAGGCCGGGGGAGCCGGTGACGATGCCGCCGTGGTGGCGCAGCTGCCCCTTGCGGTCCAGCACCTCGGGGATGTCCAGCCAGGAGTGGTCCGCCGCGTAACCGGTGGCCCAGATGATCGTCCGGATGCCGCCGTCGGTCAGGCTGAGCGTCAGCGGGGGCGACGGCTCCACCCGGGTGGGCCGGAACCGCTCGACCGGCCCGACCGCGCCGTCCATGCCCGCGCGCGTCGCCCAGTCGTCGAAGGTCTCCAGCAGCCGCCGCAGCTTCAGATCGGCCAGCGTGCAGACGTTGCGCAGCGACCCGGAGAACTGCGCAACCCCGCCGGAGATACCGGCCAACCGGCCGACCAGCCGCACCCCGGCGTCGCTCAGCGCGTTCAGATCCAGCGTGGTCCGTTGCGGCGAGCCGATCAGCTGCGGGGACGGCAGGTGCCGGGCGCGCACCACGTCGTCCAGTTCGTCGAACCGCTCGTCCCAGATGCCCGAGCGATCCATCCACCACATGACGTCCCGGCCCCGATAGCTGCGCGGCATCCGGACGTGCTCGCCGACGGCGAGGGTCACCGGCCGGCCCGCGGCGTGCACCTCGGCGGCGATCTGCACGCCGGTGGCCGCGGCACCGACCACCAGCACGCCGCCGTCCGCCAGCTGGGCGGGACTGCGGTAGCGGTGCGGAACCAGCTGATCGATGCCGGCGGGCACGGCGGACGCCACGGCGGGGACCTTCGGGATGTTGCAAGCCCCGGTGGCCAGCACGACCGCGCGGGCCCGCCACGTACCGGAGTCGGTCAGCACGCGATACCCGTCACCGTCCCTGCTGACCGAGGTGACGCGCACCCCGGTGCGCACCGGCGCGGCGATGCGCCGGGCGTAGTCGTCCAGGAAGGCGATGACCTCCGGCATCGTCATGAAGCCGTCCGGGTCCGGCCCGTCGTAGGCGGCGCCGGGCAGCCGGGTCTGCCAGTTCGGCGTGAGCAGCCGCAGCGAGGACCACCGCTCGGTGCGCCAGGAATGGCCCACCCGGCCGCGCTCCAGGACGACATGCTCGATGCCGCGCCCGGTCAAGAAGTGGCTGACCGCCAGCCCGGCCTGTCCGGCTCCGATGACGACGACGGGTACCTGCATCAGGCCACCATCAGATCTTGGTCACCTCGACGGTGACGTTGGTCGGGTTGGCCACCACGTCGAACACCGCGGACCGCTTCTGCGACTGGGCCACCAGGGCCTCGATGTCCTCGGCGCTGGCATCGGCATCGATCTCGTACCGCACGGTGATCCCGGTGAAACCATTGCGCACCTCCGGGTCGCCGCCCAGGATCCCCAGGATGTCCATGTCCCCTTCCACGGTGGCCTTGACGGACCGGAGCTGGATGCCGCGGTTCTGCGCGACCGCCGCGATGCCGGCGGTGAGGCAGCCCCCCAATCCGACCAGGACGAACTCCACCGGCGTCACCGCATGGTCCTCGGCGCCGAAGGTCTCCGGGTGGTCGGTCTCGAAGGTGTGCTCGGTGCGGTGCTGCTGCTCGCCGCCCAGGCCGAAGTAGCTGTGCACCGTGGCCCGGGTGTGGGTGCCGCGGATCCAGTCGTTGGACGCGCGCCAGGTGAACTGGGCGCCGGCCGGCTGGTCGACCAGTACGGTGCGGGCGCCGAGCAGCGCGTCGACGTTCACCCCATTGTCGACGGCGGGTGCGGTGGATGCGGTGGTCATGGTCCGGTTCTCCTTTGCTGCGAGTGGTTGTGGCGGGAAGGACGGTCGTTCAATCGGATCGGGACGTGGTGACGATGCGGTCAGATGGATCGGCGGCGGCGGGAGGTGACGACGCCGGTGACGAACCCGCCGTAGTGCAGGCCGCCGGCGAACCGGGCGTGCTCGATCTTCAGGCAACGGTCCTGCACCACCTGCAGACCCGCGTCCAACGCGGTGCGGGCCGCCCCGTCGTGCCGGAGCCCCAGTTGGAACCACACCACCTTCGCCCCGACGGCGATGGCCTCGTCGACCACGCCCGGGATGGCGTCGGGCGCCCGGAAGATGTCCACGATGTCGGGCACCTCGGGCAGGTCGGCGAGCGAGGGGTAGCAGCGCAGGCCCAGCACCCGGTCCGCCCGCGGGTTGACCGGGTAGATGGTCAGCGGGGTCCGGGTCAGGTAGGTGGCGACGAAGTTGGAGGCGCGCAGCGGGTTCGCCGACACTCCCACCAGGGCGACGCTGCGCGCTTGGGCCAGGATGCGCAGTCGCTCGGGGGCCGAGGCCTCCGGGACATCGCCGGTGGCACGGTGTGTCGCCTCGTTCGCGGCGACGATGGTGGGCGTCATGGCGCCACCTCCTTGGTTGCGGTCAGGGCCCGGTCCAGGTCCCACAGGATGTCGTCGATGGTCTCGATGCCCACCGAGATGCGGATGAGGTCGTCGCCGACCCCGGCGGCGGCGCGGTCCTCCGGCGGGACCTGTTGGTGCGTGGTGGATGCCGGATGGATCACCAGCGTCTTGGCGTCACCGACGTTCGCCAGGTGCGAGGCGAGTTCCACCGAGGCGATGAACGTCTTGCACGCCTGGTACCCGCCTCGCAGGCCGAAGGAGAACACCGCGCCCGGGCCCTCCGGCAGATACTTCTGCGCCAGCGCCGTCCAGGGGTTGTCCGGGAAGACCGGAAAACTGACCCACGCGACCTCGTCCCGGGTGGCCAGGAACTGCGCGACGGCCTGCGCGTTCGCGGCGTGCTGCCGCATCCGCAGCGGCAGCGTCTCCAACCCGATCAGCAGCAGGAAGGCGTTGAACGGCGACAGCCCGGCGCCGACGTCCCGCAGCACCTCCGACCGCGCACGGGTGAGGAACGCATACTCCCGGAAGTTCTCCCAGAACGTCAGGCCGTGGTAGGCCGGCGAGGGCTCGGTGATCAGCGGGAAGTTCCCGTTGTCGAACGGGAAGGTGCCGGACTCCACGATGACGCCGGCGATCACGGTGCCGTGCCCGCTGATGAACTTGGTCGCGGAGTGCACCACGATGTCGGCGCCGTGCTCGATCGGCCGGCACAGGTAGGGGCTGGCGAAGGTGTTGTCGACGATCAGCGGAATGCCATGGGCGTGGGCGATATCGGCGAATGCGGACACGTCCAGGACGTCGGCGCGGGGGTTGCCGACGATCTCGCCGTACAGCGCCTTGGTGCGGTCGGTGATGGCCGACTCGACCGCGGCCGGGTCGTCGAAGTCCACGAAGGTGACGTCGATGCCCATGCGCCGCAGGGTGACGTCGAACTGGGTGTGCGTGCCCCCGTACAGCGACCGCGAGGCGACGAGCTGGTCACCCGATTGCGCCAGGGTGAGCACGGTGACCAGTTGGGCGGCCAGCCCGGAGGCGGTCGCCACGGCACCGAGCCCACCCTCCAGGGTGGCCACCCGTTCCTCGAACGCCGCCACCGTCGGGTTCCCGATGCGCGAGTAGAGGTTTCCGTAGGTCTGCAGCGCGAACAGGTCGGCGGCCTGCTGGGCGTCCTCGAAGACGAAGGACGTGGTGGCGTAGATGGGCATCGCCCTGGCCCCGGTCTCCGGGTCCGGCCGCTGGCCGGCGTGGATGGCCAGCGTGTCGAAGCCGAACTGGTGACGGTCGTCCATGATGTGAGTCCTGTCGGGTGGGCGGGGCGGTGCGGCGGCACCGGCAATTCCCGTGGTCGGCAACCGGGAGCGGGCACCCGGACAGACCGGGTGGGCCGCAGGCGATGTCGGGCGGGAGTCGCCGGCTCAGCAACAGCGGTCGGCGGTGCAGCCGCGCATCTGGTCGATGTACCGCCGGCACACCGACAGCAGGGTGAATGCCGGGTGGGTGTGGGCGCTGGTCGCCGGTGTGCTGTCGATCGTCACGATGGGTACCCCTGGTCCTGTCGAGCGCTTGCGGGAGCGCCTGCCGGCGTCCCGCCCGGTCGTCACCCGGAGCACCCCACCGCCACGCGAGGGTTGCCGGCCAGCAAGCCGGGGCTGAACGCTGGCACTCATGACCGTGACCCGAAGTTACGCCGCGTCCCATTTCGGGGTCAAGGGCACCCCCGTAACGATCGCCTAGATCACAGTCGCAGGAGCACGAGCGTGCTGAGGATGGCGGGGGCCAGCGGTTCCTTCCACCCCAGCGCCGGCACGATTGCACACGCTTGGCGGCTCGACGCCCGTCCGGCGATCCGGAAGCCTGTGATCCATCGGTGGCCGTGGGCCGTCACCCGGCCCGGCCCTGGCGGGACAGGACGGCGGTGCACATGAAGCGCGTCAAGACCCTCTACCTGCGGGCGATGAAGAACACCCTGAACCGGATCACCACCCGGGTGGCGCGGCGGGGCCGCGGCCCGTTCTCGCTGATTTCTCACGTCGGACGGCGCAGCGGCCGCAGCTACCA
>DASSTH010000020.1:0-5516 GCA_035708025.1 Nakamurella sp.
CTGCCAGGGTCCTCGGTCGCGCCGTCGCTGGTGGGCGGCTCACTGGTGGTGGCCGGGGCGCTGCCGGTGGCGGGCGGAGGGCTGCTGGTCGCCGGCGGTTCGCTGGTGGTCACCGGTGGTGTGGTGGCCGCCCCGTCCGCGGGGGCGGTGGTGGCGGTCGTGGAGCGGCTCGGTGGCCTACTGCTGGTGGAGCCGGCCGAGCTCGAACTGCTGGACCGGGTGGTGGATCCCGTCACCGAACCGGATGTGGTGGACCGGGACGTTGCGGCGGAACTCTGCCGCGACTCGGCCATCACCGAGGCCCGCTCGGCGGCCGGATCGATGCCGGTGGATGCCGACCCGGACGCCCGCCCGGCGGTGTAGACGATGGACCGGCTCACCTTGCCGCCCGGTCCGAGAACGGTCAGCGTGTAGGTGTGACGTGACGCCGAGCAATCGAACGGCACCCGCTCGACCGGGTGCTCCGGGTTGCCGGGTCCGACCGTGGCGGGCAGTGCGGACCGCAGCGGATGCACCGACGCATCGTTCCCGGCGTCAACGGCCAGCCATGCGGTGCTGGCGTTGCTCGCCTGCCAGGTCAGACCGACCATGGCCACCGCGTCCGGGGATGGACAGGCGGCGACCGGGGAGCCGCCACCGGCCGCGGACAGGCTGCCGATGGTGGGCAGGGTGGACGCCTCGGGCCCACCCGTGGCGGTACCGGCCGAGACGCTGCTGGACGTGCTCGGTTCGGCGGCCTCGGCATCCGCCAGGCCGCTGCCGCCGTGCGCCCCTGGTCCGGCGGCGGCCAGCCGGAAGGCGAACAGCGCAGCTCCGGCGATCACCAACAACGCGACCGCGGCGGCCACCGTCCAGTTGACGCCGCGCCGGGGAGGAGGCGCGTCCATCCCCATCACGAGCCCACCCAATGGGCCGGGGGGCGGCCCCGCCGGCGGCGCGGCCGGCGGGCCGGCGGCCACCCCGACGGCGGCGGGAGGACCGGGGATGCGGTGACCGGCGGCCCCGGCACCTGCGTCCGTGGCCAGCAGCACGGCGGCCGGCACTGCCGCCGTGGCCTCCGCCCTGGGCTCGGCAGCCTCGGATGCCACCAGCAGGCCGGGGGCCAGGACCAGGCCCGCCGGCCTGGATTCGTCAGCACGCGGGCCGACCGGCGGTGCCGTGGTCGGTTCGTCCCAGCTTTCCTGCCCGGGCGCCGTCACCCACTCGGTGACCGGGAACCCGCACTCGGCCTGGATGCGCTGCAGCTCGCGACCGAACACGCTGGCGTCGACCGGTCGGCGGTCCGGCTGCTTGGCCATGCCGGTCTCGAGCAGCGCGACCAGGCCGTCCGGCACGTCATCCCTGGGCAGCCGGGGCACGGGGCCGTCGATCACCTTGACGGCCAGCGCGAGCGGGCTGGCCGACTCGGGCACCTGGAACGGGGGATGCCCGGACAGCAAGGTGAACAACGTGGAGGCCAGCGAGTACAGGTCGGAGGCCCGGCTGGATGGCTGTCCGGCCAGGCACTCCGGCGCGGCGTGCGCCACCGTGAACGACGTGGAGGTCTGGGTGGACAGGGCGTAGCCGTCCATGGCGGCGATACCGAAATCCGTGAGCACCGGTTCGCCGAATCCGGTCAGCAGGATGTTTCCGGGCTTGACGTCGCGGTGCAGCACCCCGGCGTTGTGCGCGAAGGCCAGGGCGCCGGCGATGGCCACTCCGATCCGCAGCACCTGCTCCACCGGCAGCGGGCCGGACGCGCGCATCGCATCGGCCAGCGATCCGCCTTCGCACAGTTCCATGGACAGGAACGGCCGGCCGTCGTCGGTGAACCCCGAGTCATGCACGGTGACGATGGCCGGGTGTGCGCCCACACGCCCCGCCGCGGCGCACTCCCGACGGAACCGGTCGCGTGCCTGGGGGTCGGTGAGCGCCAGGTCCAGGACCTTCAGCGCCACCGGCCGGTCCATGGCCAGCTGCCGGGCGCGGTAGACCGTGGAGAACCCGCCCCGGCACAGCAGTGCCAGGTCGGTATAGCCCGCGACGTCCAACGGCCCTGCCCTCCTGTCGGTCCTTGGCATGCGTTCCCCGCTGGGCGGGGATCAATGCCCACCGAGCCACTCCTTTACGGAGTGCCGCGGTGCCAGGACCGGCTGGGCCGGTGATTTCACGGGTGAGCGGCGGCGCCGGGTCGACGGATGAGTGTGCTCAGCGGCTCCCCTCGCGACCGACCCCGAACCGCGGTGGCGGGCGGCACCGGTGCGCCGGAGCCTTCTGCGGTACGGCGGTGGTCTCTCGGACCAGGCCGGCCCCGAACGGGTGCCGGTGTGCAGCAGTCGGGCGTCTGCGGCCGCGCCCAGCGGGCGTCGGACGGGAGCGGATGCCAACGGACCGGTCGTCCCGTGACAGGACGGCGACCGTGCTGGCGTCGGTTGCCGACCCCTCAGCGGCAGCCGGCGCGGTGGTCGCGTGGTGTCTACCGGTGTCGGCGAGGACGCCGATCGCGGTGGCGGTGATGGTGCCGGACACCTGGGCGACCGTGCTGGCGTCGGTTGCCGACCCCTCAGCGGCAGCCGGCGCGGTGGTCGCGTGGTGTCTACCGGTGTCGCCGAGGACGCCTACGGCGTTGTCGGTGACACCGGCCTGGGCGGCGCAAGGCAGAGTGCCGGCCGCCTCCAGCAGCAACATGTCCATCGAATCTCCCTCGCTGCGCACAAGGCGCTCGCGGTGCGACGCCGGACGGCCCGGTGGGGTCCGTTCCGGTGCTGGCCGCTACCACGACCGACGGGCAGGGTGCAGCGCACGCCGTCCCGTGGCGATCGGGGATGTGGCCACCGAGCCGCGGGTGCTCGGCCGCGCGGCTCGCACGGCGGACGACCAGTCGGGCCGCCGCCGGGAGGGAGATCAGTCGGGCGAGAAGCCCGGGTCTGCGATGTGCTGGGGCAGTGCGGCGGCATCGGCGCGCGCCGGCACTGCGAAGAGCCGATGGTCCGGCGGTGTGGGTCCGGCGATCACGGCTGCGACCTGCAGACCGCCGGATCCCGATGTCGCCGTGGAGCCAGAGCCCGGGGCGGTGGCCGCCGGAGCGTCACCGTTCGGTGCGATCGGGAACCCGGGCGCAGGCTGGCCGGCGGGCGCCTGCGGGGCGGCGGCCATCGCGCCGGCATCCCGCGGGGCCGTGGTCCGGTGGACGGCGGGCGTCGTCAGCTGGGTGAGGCCGTCGGACCGGCCTGGCGTGCTGGAACCGGGGCGGTCCAGCGACGTGGCGACCGTCGTGGTGCTCGAGAAGGCGGCGGGAGGTGCCGCGGGCCGCAGCGGCAGCGCCTCCGGGCCGGCCGGCGTCGTGGCGGGCGACTCACCGAGCGGTGGCTGTTCGGGAGGTTGTGCGGGATCTTCGGCGCTGGGCTGGCCGGGGCCGCTGTCGCCGGCCGGGCCGTCGCCGCCGTCGCCCGGCACAGTGCCGGTTCCGGTGCCGGTGCCGGTGCCGGTGCCGCCAGTGCCGCTGCCCGGCGGCGCGGACGGAGTCGTGGTGCCGACCGGATCCAGTGGTACCGGCAGGATCGGTGTCACCGGCTCCAGCACGTCGCCGGCCCCGGCGAGCACCGGCGCCAGCGGATCGAGCACCGGCGAGAGCACGCCCACCACCGGATCCGTCACCGGCTGCAACGCCGTGGTGACCGGCACGATCGCGTTGACCAGGGGTTTCGTCAGCGGGTCCAGGGACTGCGTCACCGGCGCCACCGCCTCCGGCACCGGCGTGGTGAGCTGCCCCGCTGCGGCCAGCACCGGTCCGGCCAGGCCGTCCACCACCGGCGCGACGGCGCCGACCACCGGGGCGGTCAGGCCGGCCACCGGCCGCACGACCGGCGCCGCGATGTCCGCCACCGAGCCGACCACCGGCGCAGCGACGTCGGCCAGTTGGCCGACCACGGGCGCTGCCGTCTCGGTCACCGGGGTGACGACGTCGACGACCGGATCGAGCAGGCCGGCCAGGGTCGAGGAGGCCCCGCCCAGCACCGATCCCAGGCCCTTCGTCAGGTCCGCCGTCACGGTCCACGATGAGTCGGCCGACGACTGGGTGGGCGCGCCTGTCGAGCTGGTGCTAGCGGCGGTCGAAATGGCTTGTGCAGCAGACGTTTTCGAAGCATCCGACGGGCCATCGGCCGTCGATTGCGCCGATGCCGTGTCGCGGGAAGTCGTTCCCGGAGAGGAGGTTCCGTCTCCCGCTCCGGTCAGCGCCGATGACACTGCTTGTCCCGCATTCGATGTCGCGGATGCAGAGGGAGTCGAAGCATGGCCCGGTGTGGTGGAATGCGGGGTCGCCGCCTGGCCCGACGCCGGCGTGGCAGGCGACTGGGCCGGTGGTGGCGGCGTGGACGGGTTGGCTGGTTTGGCCGGCGGTGCCGGGGCGGCTGGTTTGGCCGGTTCGGCCGGCGGTGCCGGGGCGGTCGGTGACGGGGATTCCGGATCCGCCGCCGGTGGTGCTGGATCCGCCGCCGGGGGTGCCGGATCGGTCGCCGGGGGTGCCGGATCGGCAGGCGCTTGCGGTGCCGGATCCGCCGGCGGCGCACTCGGTCCGGCGATGGGGGCGAGCAGGTCGCCCACCAGATCCTGCACCGGTTGGGTGATCGGGTCCAGTAGGCCGCCGAGCAACGGCGGCGGCGGGTCGGTCTCGGCCGAGGCCGTGGACCACATCGACCCCAGCAGCCAGGCACCGGCGGAAATCCCGACGACCGCTCCACAGCGCAATGCGAGGCGTCGCAGCCGACCGGACCGCGGCGCGCGATGCGATGTCGTGGTCACCGCATCACCCCCAGCGTCCGCCAGCACCGGATCGGCGTCGAATCCGACACCGTGCTCGAAACGGTACCCGCTGAGCCGCCGGGCCGATCAAGATTCACTCCAGGCGGGAACGGTACCGTCACTCATCGTCATGCCCGGATTCGAGGTTTCGCACGCACATCCGGCCCGCATTCCCCAACGGGCGACCCCGGGGCCGTCACGATCGGGTCGGGGGTGTCACTGTCAGCAACCGGGGTGACGAGCCGGCCGCGGTCAGCCATCCGCCTCCGGTGCGACGAGCCGGAAGGCCACGGTGGCCGTCAAGCCGGCCAGATGCGCCAGCCGCGCCACCTCGACGTCACGCATGGCGGGACCGCCCGGCCGGCCCACCAGCACCACCAGCCGGCCGCCCAACGGGGCGGCGGCAAGTTCGGTGTCCACCACCCGCCAGTCGGCCGGCATCCAGGGTGCCGAGGCATCCCAGCGAGCCGGTCGGGCCAGGCCACCGAGCGGTGTGACCAGCCCGGTGGTGTCCGGGGCGCCGGAACTGGCTGCCACCGGCCGGCAACTTCCGGACGGGTCTACCTCCAGCACCACGGCCCAGCCGACCCGCAACACCTCGGGGAGCAGGTCCGCCAGCGCGTCGACGGCACGCCCCGGGTCGGCCGCCAGCGCCTCCACCAATTCCCACTCCCGGTGGGCGGCAGCGATCCCGGGATCGGGTCGGACGGAATCGACACGCACCCCGGCCACCG